>JBOHOA010000024.1:0-11742 GCA_050730975.1 Minisyncoccia bacterium | reverse complement strand
ACGTATTGTAGCCCTCGGGAAGCACATCGATAAATTTGTCGCAATGCGCGCGGCGCGCGGCGTCAATTACCTCCTCGTCGGTGGCGTCGCGCCTGCCGTAGCGAATATTTTCCATAAGCGTCCGGTGAAAAAGAATCGGCTCTTGCGGCACGAAACCGACGCTTTCGCGCACGCTGTCTTGCGTCGCATGCGAGAGGCGCATGCCGTCTATTTCTATCTTTCCGCCCGAAACGTCGTAAAGCCGCAAAAGTAGCTTCAACAGCGTCGACTTACCCGCGCCCGAGGGCCCCACAAGCGCGGCTTTTTCGCCCGGCGCAATAGTGAGCGAAAATTTTTGCAAAATAGGCCGCGTCTCGCGGAAATAAAAAACGACTTCGTCAAAAACGATGCGGCCTTCGGTGACACAAAGAGGCACGGCGCCATTTACATCGGCGACGCTGTGGGGCAAATCGAGCAGGTACACCATTTCGCCGGCATCGGCCAGAGCATCGTAGAAATTCCGAATTTGATAATTGATGCCCATAAGGGCGGTGATGGTGGTGAGGAGATACGATTCTATGAGTATGAAATCGCCGACGGTGAGTTCTCCGCGCTGCCAATAGAATGCCGCCGCTCCAAGCAGCGCCACTTCTACTGCCACGGTAAAGAGCCCGAGCGCGGCCCATACCCAGGAATCGAACCGCCACAAACCCCACGCAAGATCGCGCCAGCGGTCGACCGTCGAGTCGAATCGCTGCTGCTCGTCTTTAGCGCCGGAAAAAACAGCAATGGTCGACTGGTTGCCGATGGCGTCGGCAAGCGCGGCGGTAACGCGCGTATCCGCGGCGCTGCGCTCCTCGCGCTTTGGCCAGCGCAATTTGGCGAGCCAGAGTTGAAAGACAATGAACGCGATACTCCAGACTGCGAGTATCGCGCCGAGTGCCGCGTTGCGTACAAACAAAATGATGACCGCGCCGCCGACGTAGATGACCATGGGCGCCATCTGCGTAACGGCGAGGCTAAAGAGCGTCTCGTACGCGCGCGCATACTTGCCGACCTTGCTCGTAAGCGAGCCTGCGAAGTTGGAGAGGAAAAAATCGTACGAATGGCCGAGCAGATACTCGAACGAATCCGACAAAAGCCGCGCACGCACGCGCGACTCAAGATACGCCGAGGCGGTGTCTTGCAGCCGATAGCCGAGCCAATTAATGAGCCATATGGCGCCGAGGAGCGCGAGCGTCAGCATGAGCGCGCTGAAGCTGCGCGCCGTTGGTCCGGCAGCGAGAACATTAAAAAATTGCCGCAGATACAATGGCGCAACAAGACCGCCTGCCTGCACGAGAAGCATACCGACAACAATCGTCGTGGTGAGCCACGGATGCGTGCGGGTGTATCGACAGTACACGCTAAAAACTCTCGCCGGCTTCGCGATGTTTTTTTCTTGTGTTGGATATGTTCCGTCGGGCATAGAAAAAGTAAAGCTGTCGATAGCAGCAAAATTTGACAAATCTATTTCTAAAATTTAATACTGTATAGAGATAAGGTAAGGTTGGAGGGTAACGTGGACGCTGTCACTGTCTACATCGACGGCGGGATATGGCCTGCCGAGGAGTTCGATCGAAAAGCACTCCAAAGCTGGTCTCGCTGGCTAGTCGATCCACGAATCAAGAAAATCGCAATCCACCATGCCAACTGCAGCGGTGTCGACTTCGACACCAAGACAGGGCAAGCAGTGGTCCATCTTCCGAAGCGTCTAAAGCTTCCGAAAACTCCCGGCAACGGTAAGGAGAATAGAGCGCTGGTCAATCTTCCGGAATCTTCCGACGAGCCCACGAAAGATCTATTTAACCTGGAAGAAGTATGCAATATCTTATCAGCGAACAAGCTTGCGTCTTATGTGTAGACGTTCTTTGCCGTCCAGATGAGGTGGTACTTTAAGCGGGAGAATAAAAACTCCCGCTTTTTTCATGCTTCTCTGGTTCGCACAAAATTATGATAACACCACCACCATAAGGCCTGGCGGCTGGGACGCCGTTAGCTCTGCGGAGCTTCGCCTCCGGCTTCGGGATTCTGATCCTGCGAATCATTGGGCGGCGTCTGATTCGAATCGCTGCTTCCCTCGCCCGTGCCGGTCGAAGATTTTTGTACCGCTTCGTAGAGCTTGGAGAGTTCCTGCGAAAGTTCCTGCATCGCCGCATGCATCGCCGAAGCGTCGTCGGAATTTTTCTTGCTTTCGGCTTCGGTAATTTTCGCGTTGATCGATTGCTCGAGATCCGTCGGGACCTTGCCCGCGTTGTCGGTGAGCGCCTTGCGCGCTGAATACGTCAATTGATCGAGCTCGTTGTGGGTGCTCGCGAGCTCCATCTTCTGCTTGTCCGCCTCGGCGTTCGCCTCCGCGTCTTTTTGCATGCGCTCGATGTCGGCATCCGAGAGGCCGCTTCTCGCCTCGATGCGAATGCTCTGCTCTTTGTTCGTCGCCTTGTCCTTGGCCTTGACCGAGAGGATGCCATTGGCGTCGACATCGAACATCACCTCGATCTGCGGAAGTCCTCGCGGCGCGGGCGGAATACCGTCGAGGACGAATCGCCCGAGCGATTTGTTGTCGCCAGCCATCGCGCGCTCGCCCTGGAGGATGTGGATCTCGACACTCGTTTGGTTGTCGGCCGCAGTTGAATAAACCTGCGAGCGGCTCGTCGGAATCGTCGTATTGCGCTCTATCAATTTGTTGACGACACCTCCGAGCGTCTCGATGCCAAGCGAGAGCGGAATGACGTCGAGCAAGAGCACGTCGCGCACCTCGCCTCCCAAGATGCCGCCCTGAATCGCGGCGCCCACGGCCACGACCTCGTCCGGATTGACGCTCATGTTCGGCTTCTTGCCGAAGAATTTTTCTACGGCCGCCTGAAGCGCCGGCATGCGCGTCTGGCCGCCGACCAAAATGACTTCGTTGATATCGCCGACCTTAAACGGCGACGCCTCCATCGCGCGCTTGGTTATGGCCATCGCGCGGTCGACGAATTCTCCCGCGAGTTCCTCGAGCTTCGCGCGCGTCATTTTGATAAGCAGGTGCCGCGGCCCGGAAGCATCGCTCGTGATGAATGGAATATTGATCTCCGTTTCGACTGCGGTCGAGAGCTCGATTTTGGCTTTCTCCGCGGCCTCATCGAGACGCTGGCGGCCGAGCGGATCCTGGCGCACGTCGATGCCGCTCTCTCTTTTGAATTCTTCCGCGAGCCAGTCGATGATTTTTTGGTCGATATCCTTGCCGCCGAGATGCGAGTCGCCGTCGGTACTCTTGACCTCGATGACGTCGTCGCCGACTTCGAGGATGGAGACGTCGAACGTGCCGCCGCCAAAATCGAACACGGCGATCTTCTCATTCTTCTTTTTGTCGAAGCCGTACGCGAGCGCCGCGGCCGTGGGCTCATTGATGATCCGCTTAACCTCGAGCCCTGCGATGCGGCCCGCGTCGCGCGTCGCCGCGCGCTGCGAATCATTGAAATACGCCGGCACCGTGATGACCGCCTCGGTAATGGGCGAGCCCTCGCGCTTTTCGGCGTCTTGCTTCAATTTTTGCAGAATCATTGCGGAGATCTGCTCGGGCGTCTGCCATTCGTTGCCGAATTTTACCTCGATGCCGTCAGTCGAAGATTTGCGCAGCTCAAACGGCACGGCTTCGCGATCCTTAGCAACTCCCGGCTCGTCGAACGTATGGCCGATGAAGCGCTTGATTTGGTAAATCGTGTTTTGCGGATTCGTCACCGCCTGCCGGCGCGCGAGGAGACCGACCAGACGCTCGCCGGTTTTGGAAAGTGCTACGACCGATGGCGTGGTGCGCGCGCCTTCGGCGTTCTCCAAGATATGCGGCTCGCCGCCCTGCATTATCGCCATCGCGGAGTTCGTAGTGCCAAGATCTATGCCGAGAATTTTTGCCATAATATTTATTAGATTAACCTTAGCTGGTAATGATATTTTGCATTAATGTTCAATTTTCAATCAGATTAAAAATTATTTTTTGTATACGCTTACAACGACTTGCGCCGGCCGGATAACCTGCTCGCCCGTGCGATACCCTGAACGTCGCACCGAAAGCACCGTATTGTCTTTTTCTTCTTCGAGAACCGTATGTTGATCGATGGCTTCGTATGCGTGCGGATCAAAATCGTCTCCATCTCTGCCAAACCGCTCGACTCCCATCTGCTTCAGAGAAGATAAAAACTGCCCTTCGAGCATTTTCAGTATCTGGTCGGGACTGTGCTTCTGCGAGAGCTCAAGCGTGTCGAGCGTCGGAAGTAATGCTTCGACCAGCTTCGCCTTGATTCGTGAATCCTGATTCGTGAATCGCTGTTCTTCGTCTTTTTTATAATTCGCAAAATCCGCCCGGGCGCGCTGCCAGCCGTCGAGGTATTCTTGTTTTTCCGCGATCGCTTTTCTCAGCCGATCGCGCAATTTCTGTGCCGTTGCGGCCGGAGCATCCACCTCATCCTCTTCAATGAAGTCATCGTCCTGTTCTCCGCTCTCAGCCCGCATAGGTAAAAATATGATAGCCGGAAAAAGTTATGGTGTCAAAGACCGCTTATTACGATCCGAATTTTATGCACACCATCCTACTTCACCACGATTTTTGTGCCATACAATAGAAACATTAGTTCATAAACAATTCGTTTTCATGAGACATCAAACGCTGCGCGAAATCGCGAAGTTCGCCTCGGGGCTCGTGGCCGCGGACTTTTTGTGTGGAATATGGTTCTGGGGCGCCGGCATGCTGCCGGTCCCGTTTATGGGTACCACGATTACCGCGGGCATGGTGGGACCGTGGCTTATCTTCGACGTGGTGCTCTTCCTATTTCTTGTGCATTACGGCTGGCATACGGGCAAAATTCCAAATCTGCGCGAGCGTACGTACACGCTCGTGGCCGGCATTCTTTTTACCATCGTGGCGCTCGCCCACTTTATCCGCATCTTCACCGGCGCGGAATTCTCCATTTTCGGATGGACCGTGCCGCTGTGGCTCTCATGGATAGGCGTCATAGTAACGACGTATTTGGCGTACATGAGTTTCCACCTGACGGTGCGCCTGAAACCCGCGAAGCGAAAGTAAATTACGAAAGTTTCGGCACATGTGTGCGACAAAATCCTCCCTTGGCCGGGAGGATTTTGTAAAAGGCACATGCACCAAGCTATTTCAGCAATCGGAAACTGCCTAGCTTCTATTTGACGGGATCGGTTAATCGCCTATCGAATTATCGCGTAAGATTGGCAAGCTTCTCGTCGAGCACATCGAGCTGGTTCACGAGCGCGGTGATTTGCGATTCTACCTGCGCAATTTGTGCCGCATTGTCTGCTCCGCCGGCAGCCGCGGTCAATGCCGAAGATGCCGCCGCCGTTGCAGCGGACAGCGTGGATGAACTTGCCTGCGCAACAGCGGAAGAAGGTGTGGGATTCGCTTTTGCCGTAGCGGCTGCAGGCGGGTTGGCAGCAGCTAGAAGCGCCGTATACGTGCGCGCGTCGACCGCGCCGTAGCCGGTAGTCGCCTCGTCGCCGGAGCACACAATATTTTTGGCGCACTGGAAGCGGCGCACCGCATCGCGCGTGAGAAATCCAAAGGTCGTAGTTTCCTGCCCGGGCGAGCCCGGACCCGAGGCCGCAAGCTCAAATCCTGCGCGATTAAGCATCTGCTGAAGCGTCAACACCTGCGGCGACACCATACCGAAGGCGAGACTCACTTGCGTTGTCACTCCCTGCGCCGAAGATGCCGATGCGGGAGCCTCCGGCGCGGCCGTTACCGTGGCATGGTGCCAGCAATTATAGGACGACATCCACGGTTCGAGCCCTTGCTGCTCGTACAAATATTTTGCGTACGCTAGGTTGCCCTCGAGCGTCGTGATATCCATGCCGAACCCGAACGCCTGGGGCAAGTGAATGCTGCTTATCTGGAAAACGCCGATCATGGTGTCGGTCGGGTCAAAAAGCACGTTGCCATTCGGTCCATACTGCCGAAATCCCGACTCGCAATCAGCGACCGCGACCATGGTAGGCACATCAGCAAAATACGCCTGCACCGCCGCCTCAACATCCGCCGAACTATGCGCATCAATGATGGGAGAGGTTGTGGTGGCCGCAGCCGCCGGCGCAGAAGCGGTCGTGGTCGCGCTAGCAGACGCAATTGCCGGAATTCCTGCGGTCGCACACAAAACAAATAATGAAGTACTAATAACCTTGAAAGCCCATTGAAATCTTGGCATAAAAAATATCATAGCATTGAATAGCAACGCTATTGTCCCAGAAAAAAGACAATGGGCTATCTCGGGAACTGATTTACAGTGTACCGCAACACGGCTGCAGAGCAGGCTATAATAATTACTATGGATGTGAGCAAGCGGAAAATGATCACATTAATCACCGCAGCCTGCGTTATCTTGCTTGTGGGTATTCTTTTTCTTATCTCAATCATGTTGCGCCAAAGCCGCGTACCAACGTCCGTTATAACCATAGCCGCTCCGACGAATGGAACCGTAGTGAGCCCAGGTCAGACCGTGCCGATTTCGGTAAGCCCGGCGGCGTTGTCCAGCCATATTTGGGTATTTGCTCAGACACCGTTACCTGGCGTAGTACTAGGGTCATCTCCGGGTGCATTCACACTCACCATTCCGACCACAATGCCTCTCGGCCAATATACGTTGACGGCGACATACGTAGATAGCGGCGGGACGGTCACATATTCGTCTCCTGTGAACCTCGATGTTGAGACCTCTGCCGCCGTTGCCGCGCTTAATATCTCTCCCTCGCCAATTAATTTTTCGGCGGTCGGAGACTACATTCCCTTGCAAGTTTCCGCGAACATGACCGACGGCGGCACTATAGACATTACTCATTCGACCCGTACTACATACACCTCTGCAAACTCGGACATTGCCACGGTTGATGCCAATGGGGTTGTAACCGCGGTTGGCGCAGGCAGTACTAAGATCGATATATCATACGGTTCTCTATCAACTTCCGTTCCAATTACCGTCCCCAAAACAGGTGGGGAATAATTCTTATTACAACATTTGCGCTCGTCAAACCTCAGCAACTTGGTGACGAAAATCCTCCCGTGGCGGGGAGGATTTTTTACAAACGTATGTGCGAGAGTTAGGCGCGCCTCGAAAAGCGATACGCGAGCCAGACAAGAACGATGATGACGATTGCGGCAATAAGGATCCAGAGCCACAGCATGCCCGGGCCGGCCGCGGCGGGAGTTGCAGGGGCTGCAGGCGCGACGGCCGCCGCGAGCGCAGGTGTCGTCGTCGGGGTCGAGGTCGCGACGGCGGGAGTCGTGGTCGGCGTGCTGGTTGCTACTGTGGGCGCCGGAGCGGGTTTGGACTTTACCGGAGCAGGCTTCGGCGCTGGAGGTTGCGGCTTCGGAGCCAGCGCGGGTGCCGCGATGGTAATCGCAGCTCCGGCGCTCGAGAGCGTGGCCGCGCCCGAGCCGCTGTACGCCGAGGAATCGGTAAGCGAGAGATTTGCCGTGCCGGCCGCAAGCGCCTTGAAGGTAAGCGTACCGAACGTCATGGCGCCGGTAAAGCCGCTCGGGTAGCCGCCGGTCTTGATGACGGTGCCGCCGCTCATTTGATCATAGCCCGGCTGCGTGAGCGCCACCCAAGAAGGTGCGAGCGAAAAGGAAACAGGTTCAACGAGATTCGCGGGATACGACACCTCGCTCTTGAGCGTTACGATGTTGGTGCCCTGCCCGTTGGCCGCAATGGTGACGCTGAACGTTTGCCCGGGAGCGACCGACACGCTCGAAGGCGTAAGCGACACGCTCGCCGCAAAGGCCGGAAGGGCGAGAGACAAGAGCCCAAGCGCAGCCGCAACACTAAACAATAATCGGAATGATTTCATATTCATCCAGTCCAGTTAGCCAGTAATATGGTGAAGTCGAGAATGTCGACGACGCCGTCGTGATTGAGGTCGGCCGAAACACTTGATCCGGTTTGCCCCCACTCGGACATGAGGATGCTGAAGTCGAGGATGTCGACCTTGCCGTCGTGATTAATGTCGCCGACGAGATTTGATGCGGGCGGCGTGAAGCTTCCACCGCCGCCGCCGCCGCCTCCCCCGCCCGACGGCGCTGCCGGTAAGTTGATGCCGTAGGCGAACGTGGCGACCGCCGAAGCGAAGCCGTTATAGCACGCGACGGCGCGAATCGTTTCGGAAGACGAGACGCTTAGTGGACTGCCATCGACATACATCGTGCCGGTCGTGCAGGTCGGCTCGGTACCGTCGGTCGTGTAATGAATGGAATCGGAATCTGCGGCGCTGAGCGTGACACTCTGCGCGCTGGTATACGTGCCGGCGCCCGGCGAGGCCGATGGCGCGGCGTCAACGATGCCCGAGATGCCGGTTTGAATGCCGGCGGTCAGCGTGCCGCTTGTGGTATCGGCCGAAACGGCGAGCGGAAGCGTGAGCGCGACGACAAACGCGAGCGGCAATACTATGCGATATATCATACTCAGAAGGTGTTAATGCCATAACTGGTAGAATACGCACCGCCCGACGTGCCCGCGGGCACGGCGACATCGACCGTGATGTTTATTTGCCGGCCGGCGGCCGAGGCCGAGAGGTCCGCGCTGGGGTTGAGCGTCATGGTGCTACTGTAGGCGTTCGCGCCCGCGATGACGATGGCTGAAGTTGAAGCCGTTGCATTCGTCGATTGCGCGGAGTAGAAGCGGATGTCGTTCGCGGCCGGAATCGTGGTCGTCGAGAGACCGGTAAAGTCGTCGAACTTCATCTGCAGGTTCGTCTCATTTTCCGGCACCGTGACGTGGAACACCCATTGCCAGCCGTCGTCAAAGCTGCCGTCGGGCGTCGCGAAGGTCTTAGTCGCATCGATACCGGTGACGGCTAGTCCGGCGCTCGTGTTGTCGACCGCGGTCATGAAGGTGTTGTCGGTCGACGAGGCGAGATTGCCCGTAGCGTCGGCCGACGCGACGCGGAAGTGGTACTCGGTCGACGATGCGAGGCCGGAGAGCGTTACCGAATGTGTGGTCGCAAGAGTCGAGTCGAGCGAACTAAGTGTGCCGTAGCCGGACGTGAGTCCGTATTCCACTTGTGAGGTTGCGGGCTCGTCGGTCGTCCAGGTTATGGTTGCCGTCGAGGGGCCGATAGACACCGCCTGAATGTTGGAGATGGTCGGCGGTGTGGTATCGACGATTGGCCCCTGATTAAAGGTTACCTGCGTCGAGCCGGTAACGGCCGGCGAGGCGCTGACGACTTCGGCGCCCACGTTCACCACACCCGCGACGCTGTTGGTAACGGTCGTCGTTGCCGTACCGTCCATGCCGAAAGGCACATAGAGAGCGCCGAGCGATGCGCCGTGGTCGGCGGAGAAGTGAATCTGCGTCGAGGTGTCGTTGACTACCGGGTAGCCGCTCGCATCTTTGCCGGTAACCGTAACCGTGGAGTAGTTGCCGGTGTCGAGCGTCGTCGGATTCGCCACAACGGCAATCGACGCAATGGGATCAATGGAGCCGAACGCGTCGCACGCTTCATCCGTGCAGAACGGGCTGAAGTCGACATTGGCCGAGACGGCGTTTCCGGTACCGAGCGGGTTGAGCGGCGTGTTGTACGGTCCCGTCTTATCACCCCACCAGTTCTTTTCGGCATTGACGGTTATGCCCGAGGAATTGTCGATGCCAAACGTACTGTTGCCGGAAATGGTATTGCCATTGGCATTCATCGCGCCGGTGAGCGCCCCCGAATCGATGGAAATGCCGTCCGCATAACTCGTGAGCGTGTTGCCGGTCAAGGTAAAGGTGCCGCTGTTTGTACCCTTCACGGCTATAGCACTGCCGACATTGGTCCCCAAAAGCTTGTTGCCAGAGACAGTTGCCGAGCCGGTCAATCCGCCCGTAAAGATAAGCGCCGACTTGAACAAGCCGCTTGTCGTGTTATTGGTGACGCTGAGTCCATTTGCGATGCCGCCGAGAGAAGCAAATGTGTCGCCGCGCGAATCGGCGTCATCGGTATTGCCGCTTACCGTGACGTTGCTTGAGCTGGAGCACGAGAATGCAATATCGGGATTATTGATGCTCGGACCGCCAAAGTAGTTATTCTTGATTGTCGTGCCTGAGCAATCCCCGGCGATCGAGACCGCCTGCGGATCGCCTGCCCCCGGTAATGAGAACGCATCGTTCTCAATATCGAGGTTGCCGGCGTCGGTAGCGCTCACATCGGTATCGCCAGCGGCAAAGAGGCTGTTTTTAATGACGTCGCCAGAGAGTGTGGTCGACGAGACTACGGTAACGAGCGTGTCGGTAGTGTTTCCCTTGAACCAGAAACCGTTCATGGTAATGTTGTCGGCACTCAATGTGGTCGTGCCGATCTGCGGCACACTATTGTCGATATTAATGGCGTCACCGTTCAGGGTGAAGGCCGTGCTAACCCCGGTGAGTGTCAGCGGACGGTCAACCGAAACGGTGTTATAGGTGCCGCTTGCGACATGCACGGTGCCGCCGTCCTTGAGCGCCGGCGCGTCGACCGCGTCTTGAATGTTCGAGA
Organism: Minisyncoccia bacterium; assembly: GCA_050730975.1. Lineage (GTDB taxonomy): Bacteria > Patescibacteriota > Minisyncoccia > Phycocordibacterales > SBAW01 > JAKALC01. The sequence goes on along the minus strand of JBOHOA010000024.1, from coordinate 1,221 downwards.
ACGCGTCGTAGCCGAAGATGTGATTATCGTCTGTTCCGCCGTCGGTGTAGCCCGGATTGACGTAGACATCGTTAACCATCACATTTGAGAGCTTGGTCTTACCCGAATCGACATAGTAGGGTTCGAAATTAACGATACCGAAGATCGGAAGGCCACTGGCATTCGCATTCAACATCTTTCCTGCAATCGCGCTGTAGAGCGCCGTGCCCCAGTAGTTATTCGTCGCATCCACCGTCGTTCCCGGCATGCCGTTTTGCACAAGGTAGTCCATCGTTTTGTAGTCGAAGGAGTTGTCATTGATGTGCACGGTAGCAACGCCGCCGTTTTGTTGAAGCGTGAGGCCAGTGCCGACATTTGTAAGGGCACCAACAGAACTCGAGACTTCCGATACCATATTACCCTTCACCGTTGCGCCGGGCGTAGGGCCTTCAAGGCCGATGCCGGTAGCCCATCCGCCCGAATTAAGATCGCTCACGGTGTTGTTGGTTATCGAGGGCGCCGAGACAGAACCGCCCGCATTCGCGCCGTGGTTGACGAGAATTCCGTACACTCCTTTGCCAGACGCTGCCGTGACGCCGGAGATGGTATTTCCAGTAATCGAGACCGTGTTGATAGTGCCCGCGCCTGATGTATCACCTATCCCGATGCCGCCGTTAGTGCCATTTGAATCCGAACCGACATTTGAAACGGTGTTGCCTTGAATGGTGATGTTCGACGTATCGCCGGTCGAGTGGCTCTGATAGTAGATTGCCCACACATTGCCCGTGGCACTTCCGGTGCCGATGTTGGAAACGACGTTGTTTAACACATTCGCACTGTTCACGCCGTTGATGAGGATGCCGAAACCGCCGTCGGGATTCGTGACGGTGAGGTTTTGCACCGTATCGTTGTCGCTATCGAGTTCGACTTGGCCGTCGATCGTAACGTCCGCGGCATGGCCGGTCTTGCTCTCAAGCGTGTAAGGACCATCGAGAGTAACGTTTTCGTCGTACGGTCCGGTACCGGAAGTGCACACCCCTGATTACCGCGGGGTCGACGGACTCTCTCCTCTTAGTTAGATAGTCCTTGTATTGGATGACTGGAAAAGAACTGAACCCCCCGCCACCTTTGAAGCAGGACAGTACGATTGATGCATTAGTCATCAGCTTGCTGTCATATGAAAAAGAAATATTCGCATGTGCGGTTTGAGGAACGATGTGTCATTGAAAAGCTGCTCGGGGC
>JBOHOA010000023.1:0-1548 GCA_050730975.1 Minisyncoccia bacterium | reverse complement strand
ATCAGAACCTGCTCCCACCTGTGCGCGATCATCCGCTGAGCAACACTCTTCGGAGCGAAAGATTCTGTACGTCCAGGTTCTTGACGGCGGACATCAGAGCGTCCGGTGATTCCGCCTTGTTTTAGCGGCCGGGGATGTGCCGAGTCTGCGGCCTGAAGGTGCTCTTTAAGGTCGAGCTTAAGGCGATGCGGGACGGTACGGTGGAAGTTATCAGCGGGCGGGAGCGGCGGCGGCGCTGGGGGTCGGAGGAGAAGCTGCGGATTGTCGCCGAGGCGGAGGAGCCGGGAGCCTGCGTCAGAGCGGTGGCGGCGCGGCACGACGTTTATCCGAGCCTTCTGCATTACTGGCGGCGGCAGGTGCGCGAGGGTCGGCTGGTGGCGCCGGGGCCGGCGAGCTTCGTGCCGGTGCGGGTGATGGAGGCGGCGCGGCCGGTGGCTGCGATACCGCCGTCGGGTAGCGGACAAACCGCTGGCGGGACGATCGAGATTGTGCTGCCGGACGGCTGCCGCCTGCAGGTTGGCAACGGTGTGAGCCTGCCGCTGTTGCGTGGTGTGATCGCGGCGCTCAGGCGGTGATTGCGCCGCCGCCTGGGGTGCGGGTGTGGCTGGCGGCCGGCGTGACCGACATGCGCAAGGGCTTCGATGGCTTGGCCGCGTTGGTGGAGCAGCATCTGGGCCAGAATCCGTTCAGCGGGCAGCTGTTTGCCTTCCGCGGTCGTCGTGGCGATCTGGTGAAAGTGCTGAGCTGGGATGGCCAGGGGCTCTGTCTCTACGCCAAGCGAATGGAGAAGGGACGCTTCGTCTGGCCGCAGGCGAAGGATGGTGCGGTGTCGCTGACGGCGGCACAGTTATCGATGTTGCTGGAGGGCATCGACTGGCGGATGCCGGCTCGGACCTGGCGCCCGGAAATGGTCGGGTGAGATAAAAAAACGCTTGGTGCGGCGCGAATCGATGGGGGAAGATTCGCGACATGCCAACCGTGCTCGATCCCGCGACGCTGCCCGAGGACGTGATCGCGCTGCGCATTTTGTTGCTGCGGCGCGAGGCGGAGCACAGGGCCGAGCGTGAGCAGCAGGCGGCCGAGTTGACCGCCGCGCGCGAGGGGCTGAAGGAGCAGGTGCTGCGCAATGAGCGGCTGAAGCTGCGTCTGGCCCGGCTGTTGCGGGAGCGGTTCGGTGCTTCCTCGGAGAAGCTCAGCCGAGCGATCGGGCAGCTTGAGCTGCTGCTCGGAGATCTTGAGGAAGAAATCGCAGAGACGGCACCGGCCGAAGCGGAGCCGCCCGCGGCACCGGCAGCGAGCGAGACCGCGCACCGTAAGCCGGCACGCAAGCCGCTGCCACAGGCCTTGCCGCGGGAGATTGTGGAGCACCCGGCTCCCGGCGCCTGCCCGGAGTGCGGCGGCGTCCTGCGCCCGCTCGGCGAGGACGTGACGGAGGTGCTGGAATACGTGCCGGGCACGTTCCGTGTCATTCGCCACGTGCGGCCGAAGTTCTCCTGCCGGGCCTGCGAGAGCATCGCCCAGGCGCCGGCTCCCGAGTTGCCGATCCGC
>JBOHOA010000022.1:0-5088 GCA_050730975.1 Minisyncoccia bacterium | reverse complement strand
AGATTTGCGCGGCATAGTTGAGGGAGAGGTCGACGATTCGGCCGCAACACTCAACACCATGAGCCGCGATGCCTCTCTTTTTACTATCAAGCCAGAGGTCGTCGTGTCGCCGAAGGACGCCGACGATATTTGCAAGCTCGTCGAGTTCGCGTCGGCCAAGGCGAAAGCAGGCGAGCACATTTCGCTCACGGCGCGTAGCGCGGGCACCGACATGTCCGGCGGCCCGCTCAACGACTCCGTCATTCTCAGCATGACGAAGCATTTTACGCACATCGGCGACGTGTCGGACGGCGACATAACTGTTGACCCGGGCGTATATTATCGTGATTTCGACAAGGTTACGCAAAAAGCCGGATGGGAGCTCCCGAGCTACACCGCTTCGCGTGAGCTCAATACGGTCGGCGGCATGGTTGCGAACGACAGTGGCGGCGAGAAAAATCTCAATTACGGCAAGACCGACCGCTACGTCGAGGAGCTCGATGTTGTCCTCTCGGACGGCAAGGTGCATATGTTGCGCAAGCTCGAGGGCGACGAATTCACCGCTAAAATCAACGAGCAGACCGCCGAGGGAGAATTGTACCGGCAAATGAGCAAGCTCGTTTCGGTGAACAAGAGCGTTATCGACGCCGCGCGGCCGCGCGTTTCAAAAAATTCTTCCGGCTATCACCTGTGGGATATCGGCGACGGCATCCGTTCGCTCAATCTAGCGCGGCTCATGGTGGGGAGCCAGGGCACGCTTGGGTTAATCACGAAGATACATTTTTCGCTCGTCAAGCCGCAAAAATATTCCGCCATGGTCGTCATGATGCTTAAAGATTTAAACGAGCTCGCGACCATCGTGCCGGAAGTTCTTAAACTCAAACCCGACAGCTTTGAAAGCTACGACGACAACACCTTCAAGCTCGCGGTCAAATATTTTCCCGAATTTGCCGCGCAAATGGGCACCGGCATCATTGGTCTCGGCATTTCATTTCTCCCGGAGCTCATGATGACCATATTCGGCGGCGTGCCGAAGCTCGTACTCCTGGCAGAATTTCGCGACGACACGCAGGAAGCGGCAGTGAAGCGGGCCGAAACATGCACCAAAGAAATGAAAGAAAAGCACAAGCATATTCGCGTGCGGCTCGCGCCTTCGGAAGCTCAGTCTCGCAAATATTGGGTTATACGCCGCGAATCGTTCAATCTCTTGCGAAAAAAAATTCGCGGCATGCGCACCGCGCCGTTTATCGACGACTTTGTCGTGCCGCCCTCGGTACTGCCGGAATTTTTGCCGAAAATTCAGGAGATTTTGTCCAAATACAAATTAATAGAGACGATAGCAGGCCACGTCGGCGACGGCAACTTCCATATCATTCCGCTCATTGATCCCAAAAAATCGGGCAATGTCGAAATGATCGATGAACTCAGCCACAAGGTGTACGACCTCGTGCTCCAATACCACGGTTCCATCACTGGCGAGCACAACGACGGCCTCGTGCGCACGCCGTATGTGGAAAAAATGTTCGGCCCCGAGATGTACGGCCTCTTCGAACAGGTCAAGCGCATTTTCGATCCGCTCGACATCTTCAACCCGCACAAAAAAGTCGGCCTCACGTACCAAGAAGCACAGAGATATCTTGATTTGCCGGACGTGCAGGGGAGGTGATAGGATGTGCGCAGTTTAGAGCAGTCAAGGAGAATTCCGTGGCCTTTCTGAAAAAGTTACGGGCTTGGCGGCAGGTGCTCATTGTGCGGGACTTTCAAAGACAGCTTGCAAATGTGCAAGAGCGCATTTGGAGGAATGAAGAGAAATTCGCTTATGTTTGCACAGATGGAGACGATCCACCGCACATCAAAGATATATTGGCTGATCTGGCGTCGGCACAACGTAAACTTACAGACTTCAGGCAGGCGATCCAGAGACAATCGAAATAACCCTCAAAACGGCAGCGTGTGCGTGAGCGCGCTGCTGCTTTCTATTTCCCACTGCGAGGTATCCAATTTTATCTCGCGCGCGTCGTTCCAGTCTTTGTATTTGAGCGAGCCGTGCTTGAGCGCGTAGTCGTAAATCTCGCGCGTGATGCGCACATCTTCGATGCAATACTCCCGCACTTTTTCCACCTGGCCCTCCTTCCACCACTTGATGGAATCGAGACCGGAGCCGATTTTCTTGCGGCCGAGCGTCGCCTCGGCCACCGAATCAAGCTTGAGGCGCCGGCCGAGCGCGTTTTTTATTTCTTTCAACAAATCGAGACTTTTAATCGTCGAGAGATCGCCCGAATAATATTTGTTCAAAATCGGAATATCAAAATGATCGCTGTTGTAGCCGATAAGCATGTCCGCGCGCTCGAGAATGGGCCAGAGCTTCGGTAGGTCTTCTTGCAAAAAACTCATGAACTGCCCGGTTTCGGAATCGTGGATGGCGACGAGTGCGAGATCGAGCACCGTCGGGTCGTTCGAGCCCGCCTTGAATTCGCCGATGGTCTCTATGTCGAAGGTGATTTGCTTCATGCGACAAAAAAATTTTCAATTATCAATTTTGCAACTCTCAATGCATGTTTCAAATCCCAATTATCAAACGCTGCTTATGAGTTTTTGTTGATAGCTTGAACATTGTGACTTAATTGAAAATTGATCATTGAGAATTGATAATTATTTGACTCAAGTTTTCTCTCTCACTCTTTTTCTCTTCTCCCGTTTCAAGATTTTTGATAATGAACTCTCTGCTCTTCAATTCATCTTCTCCGACGACGATAAGGTACGGAATTTTCTGTTTATCGGCGGACTTGATTTGATCGCCCAACTTTCGTTCGCCGAAGTCGATGGCGGTGTTGATGCCGCTCTCGCGAAGCTCGCCGGCAAGCCGCTCGGCCTCGAGAGCAAGCGGAGGGTCGGCAACGGCAATGTAGACGGCAATGGGCGACACATACGCAGGCAGCAGATCGCGGCTCTCCAGAAAGTCGCGGAGGGTCACATCGCCCATGCCGAATCCGACGGCCGGAATCTTTTCTTCGCCAAACAGCGCGAGCAGTTTGTCATACCGGCCGCCGCCGAAGAGCGAACGATTGTTTTCGGGATTCGTATCGAATACCTCAAACACGACGCCGGTGTAGTAGTCAAAACCCCGCACGACGCCGGGATCGAACACGACGTTTTTGAAACCGGTGTCGTTGAGAGGCCGCACGACGGCGGCGACATCCTCCGACATATCGTCGAGCGTGATTTTTTCCGGATCGATACCGAGCGCGTCGAGCTCGAGGTCGAACGCATCCGGACCCAGTTTCGATTTGCGATCCATGAGGTAGAGGAATTTATGCCGCGTCTCGTCGTTGAGCCCCAGATGTCCCGCGAGGCGGTTGAGCGCCGCGCGGCTGTTTACTCTGATGACGAACTCGTCGTCTTTGGCGCCGAACGCTTTCATTATTCCGTAGGCAACGGCAATTATTTCAATGTCCGCCGCGGGCGACGACGTGCCGAACAAATCAACATTGAGTTGCCAGTGCTCGCGCAGACGCCCGCGCTGCGGCCGCTCGTAGCGGAAGACGTTCGGAATTGAATACCAGCGCAAGGGGAACGCGAGCTCGCGGCGCCGCGCGGCCACCATGCGCACCAAGGTCGGCGTCATCTCAGGGCGAAGCGTTACTTCGCGGTCGCCGCGATCGGTAAATGTGTAGGTTTGGTCGTTGACTATTTCTTCGTTGTCGGCGCCCTTGGCTCGATAGAGCTCCGCGGGCTCGAGAATAGACGCGCCGTACTCGACATACCCCGCGCGCTCGGCAACCGTGCGCATGGTCTCAAAAATATACTTTTGAACCGCGAACGCTTCAGGATAAAAATCCCGGACACCTTTGTACGGCTCTGTCGAGAGCTTGGGTTTGTCGGACATTGCTGATATTCTAGCAAATATAATGCCAATCCACGAATGGATGCGAATGACACGAATATGGCTCAAAGCAGGCGTGTTTTATTTGCATGCGCCTATTAGTCAACGGCATTCGCATACATGGCTATCGGCGGAGAATTAGTAAACCTATACAAAAATCTTGGCGAGACGCCGCGCGAAAGGCTCGAGCGCCTGCGCGAGCAGAAAGCGCAATACCGCTACGAGACGCTTTCGTACGCCGGGCGGCTCGACCCCATGGCCGAGGGCGTCCTCTTGTGCCTTGCCGGCGCGGCCAATCAACGCCATGACGAGTACCTCAATTTTTCCAAGGAATATTTGCTCGACATTCTCTTCGGATTTTCGACCGACTCATACGACATTCTCGGCAAAGTGCTTGCCTCCGGCGACGCGTCCGCCGTGCGTAGATCCGAAGTCCAGTATGCACTCAATCAATTCCGCGGCGACGTGCGCCAAGAGTATCCGGCATTTTCCTCAAAACCGATAGAAGGCCGCTCGCTGTTCCAATGGGCGCGAGCCAATATGCTCGGCGGCGTTCTGTTGCCGCACAAAGATGTGATTATCTACGAGATCGAGGTGCGGTCGATGTACAAAATAAAAGAACCGACGTTACTCGCATACATTGAAAATTCGATAGCCAAGGTACGCGGCGACTTCCGCCAGGAACAAATACTAACTGAATGGAATCGCTATCTTTCAAAAGGCGGTGATCGCTCGTGGCCGTGCACGCAGGTATTTCTCTCGTGCTCCTCGGGCACCTACGCGCGTTCCATCGCCAATGCCGTCGGCCAGCATCTGGGCACGCCGGCGCTCGCACTCCATATTTTACGCACCAAAGTGGGGGAGTACGATATTTCAAAATCATTGAAATAATTTTTTGCCGTGGCATAATTCGCGCATGGCGCCCGAATTCAAATACGGCTTCGAGCACGAAACCGCGTTCTTGCGCTGGGCGAATTTGCAGATTTTCACAACACGGCGGTCCAGGATTTTCAGACAATCGTGGACGCGCTGCCCCGCCACGAAAGCGATTATCCGGCGTGAACATACGGGAAAAAACCGAACTCAAAAAAATCTCGCGGGAGGATTCGACGTATTCGCTCGAAACGTCGCGCGCAACATTCGCGGCGATAGCCGTCTTACTTGCGGTCGGCGCGCGAGAGGCAAACAAATTTGGTCTAATGGCCATTTCATCAGTCTGTATTCCT
>JBOHOA010000021.1:0-18833 GCA_050730975.1 Minisyncoccia bacterium | reverse complement strand
ACCGAATAGAAGGAGCGCGATGGTTTCGTCGGCGCTGCCGTTTTTGGCAATAGCCGAAGCGAGCGCGTTGCCGTAGGTATGAACGGCGTCCGGCGTATCAGACGTGAGGGTAAGATCGCTGCGGCTATACGATTCGCTTGAGCTGGCGGCAGAGCCTGAGACTTGCGCAAGCGCGGCGGCAGCGGCGGAAGCATCGGCATTTGTGTTGCCCGAAATCCCCTGCCCGGTAAGCGCGCCGTATTGCAAAAGCAGCGATTTTCCGATGGATTGCGTGAGGTTGTTCGACTGCACCGCGGCCGAAATCGCGTTGGCCTGGTTTTGTATGCCGCTCATCTGCGCGGGCACCGTGTCGCCTGTGAACTGCTGTTGCCAATCAGGGTTTGTGCCGGAGAGATTGCCTGCGCTGCTCACCACGGCGAGCGAAGACGGATGCGGCGCGCGCGAGGCTTTCGCCGTGGCAATAAGCGCGCTCGCAACAAAGAGCGACACTACCAACGCAAAAAACGGTCCGCTTGGGAAATAGTCCCTCACCTTCATTACTCACTAGTATACCTTGTCCGGGAAGGTGGCCTTCGGTGCGGTATACTAAAGCGATGCGAAATCGTACGGTACTCCTGAGCGCGCTCATGGTGTTTGCCGCCCTGGTGTGTGCAGGTGCATACGGCTTGTTTTTTGACGCGCCGACCGCCGAGGCCGTAGCGCTTGAAAATTGCGGGTTAACGTTGGGTAAAGCACCGGGTCCGTGTTCGTTCGGCGGCCTGGTTGTTCCTCCTCCCTGCCCGGTCCCGTTGGTTGGAGGTGCTCTTTGCCCATGTATAGGCACCGGCTTTTTCCTCGGAATGATTCTCGCTGACGTTGGCGCAGCCGCCGTTCCTCTCCAAATAGTAGTAGGGCCTTCCGTGCCTCCTTATCTCGATACCGGCATGATACTGCATCCCGGGCAGTTCGTGCTCGGCGTAGCCGAGGGATCCGTCGGGCGATGTCTTCTCAGTCCGCATAATCTGATTTCCGGCTTGCCGGAAACAGGAGCTCCTCTGAGCTGGCCGGCCGCCTATTATGGCGAAAGCCTTTAAACTACGAAATCCCTAAAGCATTCACCAAACGCAGCCATTTCTCGAGCGCCACGTCTTCGGCGCGCGCTTTTTCGGGAATGCTCGCTTCTTTGAGCGCCGCCGTAATTTGCAAAGGAGAGTCCTTTGCAAAAACTGGTTCCATATTGCGTACGAGGAGCTTGCGCTTGTGCGCGAAGCCGGCGCGGACGAGTTCGAAAAAGCGTTTTTCGTGCGCGGCGTCGGAAAAATGTTTCCGTGAGATGTGGTCGATAAGAAGAATCGCCGAATCCACGGACGGCGGCGGAGAAAAAACGCCTTTTGGAACCTTCTGTATATAGCGCGGCTCTCCGTAGCATTTGACCGAGAGCGAAAGCCGCGATTCTTTTTTGGATCGCGCGATGCGCTCGGCGACTTCTTTTTGCACAAGAAAAACGATGCGCGACGGTTGGATTTTTTCTGTAAGAAATTTCGAGAGCAGCGCGCCAGTCACATAGTATGGAATGTTGCCGATGAGCGAGTAGCCGCGAGCCGCGAGCCGCGAGCCGCTCGGCTCGAACTCAAGCGCGTCGGTTTCGACAAGATGTAATTTACCCTCCGTAATTTCTTTTGAAAATTTTTCCTGCAAAAATAGAATTAGGCGGCGGTCTTTTTCAAGCGCAATAACGCGCGCGCCGCGCGCCAAGAGCTCGGCGGTCAGACTCCCCTTGCCCGGGCCTATTTCGACAATAGTTTCCAAAGGACGGTCCTTTGGAAACAATGCAGCATCCGCGATGGCGCGAAGGTACTTTTTGTCGTTCAGAAAATGCTGGCCGAGCGATTTTTTAGCTGCGAGCCCAGAGCTGCGAGCAGCGAGCTTATCGACCGTATGCTCTTGATGTCGATTGGTATGCATACGTCGCTTGTACTAATCCAAATAAATTGTGCGGCCAAGACGTTCGGGAGATTCTTGCTCAATGAGGTCGGGTGAGATGTCGGCAATGAACCGCGACGGTTCATTGATGGATTGCGAGCCGAAGACCGTGCGCGCCATGGCGCAGGCGAGAAATACTTTTTTCTTGGCGCGAGTGACGGCAACATACATAAGCCGGCGCTCTTCTTCCTGATCCGCCACCTCCTCGCCGTCGCGCACGTACGGAAAGAGACCTTCCTCGAGTCCGGTAACGAATACGTACGGGAATTCGAGGCCTTTTGAAGCGTGCACGGTCATGAGGCGCACCGCATCGCGCTCCTCTTTCATTTCGTCCTGATCGCTTGCGAGCGCGGCGCTTTCGAGAAATTGCTGCAAGGCTTCACCCATGGGCAGCGCATCATACCGGCTCGCGAGCGCCGAAAGCTCGCGCAAGTTCTCGAGCCGCTCCATCCCCTCCTGCCCGTCTTCGCGCAACTCTTTTTCCATACCGCTTTCGCGCACCACGAACTGAATGAGCTTCGACGGCGGCATTTCGTGCGCGGCAGCAGCGATTTTACTGAGTAGCTCGCGGAACGCTGCGGCTTTTTGGCGCGCATTGCCCCGCAGTGAATCCTCTTGTCCGCCGACTATCGAGAGCACGCTTGTTTTGCCGAGTCCGGGACGATTGCCCGCGGCGCGCGCAAGGTCGGGGAGGGTTCCGAACACGCTTGCGCGCACGAGCGCGAGGCAATCTTTGACCTCCGCGCGTTCAAAAAACCGCGTGCCGAGCACCTGATACGGAATATTTGCGGCGAGCAGCGCTTCTTCAATAGCGCGTGACTGAAAATTTGCGCGGTAGAGCACCGCCGCGTCGCGCGGATGCGCGCCGTCCTCTATGAGTTCTCCGATTTTGCGCGCGACGAACGCGGCCTCTTCTTCTTCGTTCCAACCTTGGTACACGGAGAGTTTCGCGCCGTCTTCGTTTTTTGTAAAAAGCTGCTTTTCGACGCGCATAGCGTTTTTGTTGATAATGTCGTTCGCCGCTGCGAGAATTGTTTTGGTGGAGCGGTAATTTTCTTCGAGTAGCACCGCGCGCGCGCCCGGATAGCGCCGCTCAAACGAAAGCATGTTGTGCAAATCGGCGCCGCGCCAGGTATAGATGGTTTGGTCGATGTCGCCGACCGCGCAGATGTTTTTCTGCTCGCCAAGCAGGAGATCTGCGAGTCGCGCCTGAATGGCGTTGGTGTCTTGGTATTCGTCGATATGCATGTAGCGCCAGCGGTTTTGGTACGCTGCGCGTATCCCCTCATCGCGCGTAAGAAGCGCCACGGCGCGCGAGAGAATATCGTCAAAATCGAGCGCCTGGTCGCGGGCGAGCGCCGCATCGTAGCGGCCCCACGCGAGCGCTGCGGTTTTTTGCCGCGACGACTGCGCGCCGGCCTCGAATTCTTGGCTCGAAATGCCGTCGCCTTTGGCGCGCGAAAGCATCGAGAGCGCCGCGCGCGGCTCTATCGCTCCTTCGGCTCCGATATCCTTGAGCGCCTGCTTTATTGTGCGCAGCGAATCGGCGCGATCGTATACCGCCGGAAGCCGCGTGAATCCGGCGGCACGGTACTGCTCTTTGAGAATGGCGAGCCCGAGCGAATGGAAGGTGGATACGAACGGCGCGCCCCGGGGTCCGACCGTAGCTCCCCGCTCCCCGCGCTCCGATGTCGGAGATTCGAATGCAGGACGCGACAGCTCCGGCGTTGACTGAAGCAAATGAAACACGCGTTCGCGCATCTCGCGCGCGGCTTTGTTGGTAAACGTGATAGCGAGGATCTCGCCCGGTGCCGTGCCTGAGGCGACGATGTGCAAAATCCGGTGCGCCACAGTCTTGGTTTTGCCCGCGCCCGCGCCCGCAATGACAAGGAGCGGTCCGTTTAGATGAAGCGCTGCTTGCCTCTGTGCCGGATTGAGCCCGTCGAGATATTTCACTCAAGCAGTGTACAGCAGACAGTTTACCGTGAACAGTAAGAAGTCGTGGAGCTACGGTAAACGGTTAACTGATCTCTGTAAACTATTCGGGTTTCTCCATTTCTTCCTTGTGTGCCTGTATCTCTTTTTGTATTTCCGAATCTACGAACGCGTCGAATTCGTCTATCTGCGTACGGGCGTATTGCCGCAGCGCTGCCGCATCCCCGGCTTCGGCTATGGTGGCGAATTTTTCGCGCGCTGCATCGTCGGGCAATTTTTCGACAATGACGAGCATCAGTTTATCGAGCACATTCTGCATAACACCGTCGACGAGCTCGGTTTGTTTCGGTTCCGGAATATCGGCGAGGCCGAGTTCGGAAATTATTCGCTGTTTGAGGTCGTCGGTGGGCATACGAGTAATTAGTTATTTTTAGCTTTTAGATAGTTGGCGAGCACCGTTGCTTTCTCCTGGTCGGACAGAGATTTCCAATGCTCCATCGCCTGTGCGAGCTTTTGCTGCACCTCGGGCGAATTCAAAAACGACGTATTAATTTCGGTGCCGGCAGGCAAGTTCTTGAAATCCACCGTCGGATTCCGTTCGACGATCGCTTTAGAAATCGCATCGCCGAGCACTATCTGCGCCGATGAATCATCGGTAACGTTTTTGGCCCAATCAACGCTTATGTCCCACACTCTTTGGCCGGCTCCTGTTTCCATAAGGGTTGGAAATTGATATCCCAAATGTTCGCCTTCAATAGTGTGACCCGCCGCGTCCTGTGGTCCCTGCATAACGTCTTGAGAGGCGTCGTCGACTGTGAGCTCGCCTTGCGGCAATTCCGGCACTGCGGGTGTTGGTCCGATGCGCTGAAGCCCGGGGGCAATACTCATCGGAAAGTCTTTTTGCGTTTGTGTAGCTGCTGCGGCCGCGGCTGCCCCAACAGCGTAGGAATCAGCGGGCAGGTGATCTATTTGGGTCGGAGTAGAAGTATTGCCCGAAATGATGCCTAAAATGGCAAGGTGTTGGAGCGACTTGCTCGCACGCGCTATATTCGGATTCTCTGTATTTTTTGCCTCAATATCCGTCCTACGACTAGTTATGCTACCTTCTATCTTTTGTGCCAATTTTTCCCATGGATTGGCCAGGCTCTCAATAGTATTTGGATCGTGCTCGGGAATAACTTCGTCAAGCTGCGAAGCAGCTGACGGTTCCGACGACTCTGGCGGGACTGTTGCTGCCGCCGGCTCGGGTTCGTTAATAACGGCCTTCTCTCCTGCTTTTTCTGCATCAGGTGCCTTAAGCGGCGGCGGTGGCGGCGCAGGCGGTTCTGCAAGATTTGTAACCGGAGGAGTCAGTACTGCGGCGTTTTGCTGACCATTGACGATATCTTTTGGCAAATTATTATTTCCTTCTACCGGATCTTTAATTTCAACCGATGGCTCAGCCGCTTTGTCAGGATGGCGGACGAATACATCCTCTATGGTCTCGAGGAATTTGCCAATGCCCGCCTGTTTTTCTGGAGTTTCGGCAGTCGCTTGTGCGCCCAAAATCGGACGCCAACCCGTTTGAGCATTTACCGGCCCAACCAATCCTTCTTTTTCAAGTTCATTAAGGATACGTGTGCGATCCGCGTACGGGACGTTTGACTTGCCGGTTCTAGCCAACATTCCTTGTAGCGAATTTTCGCTGATCATGGTTGCACCGTCGTGCCGAAGATTGTTGAGGGCAACACGACAGGCAGCCAAGAGTTCGGCCGTCAAACCCGACGGGATTGAGGGTGCGGCTTCGGGGTTGGGCGGAGGAGGAGGTGGCGATGGTGGTAACGTTTCTATCGGAGCGGGCTCGCGTGCTGGCGCAGACTTTGCGATTTCGGCAACAGGAGGAGATGGAGGTAACATTTCAGTCGGCGCGGATGGCGCAGGCTCTGCGGCTGTAGGTGGTGGAGGTGGAGTTCCTGCCGGATTCTCGTCTGCAACCGCAGCTTTTAATTTCACAGTCGGCTCTTCCGGTTCAGCCGCACTCAACTCAGCAGCGGGTTTTTCAAGAACCTCTCGTGGCACGCTTAACGTATTGACCTCATTGTTACCAACATTAGATATTCCCTTGTCGACCACGTTCTCGTCTGCTTTAGGAGCGCCCGCGTTCGGCATCTCGGCGGCTTTCGGTGCAGACGGGTTTTTATCTTCGGGCGCAACCGCCTGTTCAGGAACGTCCGAAATTGCGCGCGGCCTATTCATGCTTTCCCACGCTTCGGTCCACCCACTTAGTAGTTTTTTAGCTGCATCAGATTCAGTCATTCTTAATTATTCTACCCCTCAAATGTGGCTCGCGTGGCTTAGATGGGGATAGCGTTTGGCAATGATCGCATCGTTTGGTAGATAAACACACTGGATTATCCACAGCGTCTCGGCCAATTTAGCCTTATTTTTTCTAAAAATTTGCCAGTTCAAGACAAAAAGACGCTTTTGGGAATATTGACCGCAGAGCAGGGATTTTTATGCTAGAGAGGTACCGTTCATTCTGTCTTTAGGCGCGCGGAGCGCCTAGCTCCCGACTATCTGCATGGGTGGCGCCCGGGCGCCTCAAACGCCTATCGAACAAAAAAATCCGAATCCCTTCTGGCGTCTGGTGCAGAAGGTGCACAAAAGTTTGAGATATCGCGTCATTGTGGGCGCGGTCTTTCTCTTGGTGCTTTGCGCGCCGTTTCTTGCGCTCGCGCACCCTTCCTCTATTGCGGCTATTTTGGGGGCAGGAACTCCGGCCGACGCGGCTTCCGATGCGTATGGCAATTCGCAGACCATGCCGCTCTTGGCGGCAGGGGACAATATCGCGCCAAATGCGGGCGACAACGGGAGCGATTTGCCGGTCGGAAGCGATGCCGCGCTGGCGCCGCAGATAGGGCCGTCCGGTACCGCGGCCGACGTTGAGGAAATGCCGACATCCTCGCAGATTTCGGTGTATACCGTCCGCGCCGGCGACACGCTTTCGCAAATCGCCGAGATGTTCGGCGTGTCGGTGAACACCATTATTTGGGCCAACAACATTGATAACGGCGTCATTCATCCGGGCGAGCAGCTGGTTATCTTGCCGGTTACCGGTATTCAGCACACGGTGGTTGCCGGCGAAACTCTTGCTTCGCTTGCAAAAAAATATGGCGGCAACGCCGGTGAAATTGCCCAATACAACGGCCTTACGGCCGAGGCCGCGCTTTCTGCCGGCGAGACGATTATTATTCCGAACGGCGAAATAACGCCACCGGCGCCCGCAAAATCATCGAGTACTTCTTCCAAATCTTCGGGCAGCTCGTTGTCGAAATCTTCCAAACCAGCGTCTTCTCCTTCGGGCACGCCGAAATCCGAATCGACGACCGGCAATCCGTATCGCGGCGGCTCGGGTCCGTCGCTCAGCGATTATTACGAAAATCCGGTTCCGGGCGCAATGCTTACGCAAGGGTTGCACGGAGAAAACGCGGTTGACCTGGCCATATCGCGCGGCACGCCGGTTCATGCCGCCGCCGCCGGCAGGGTTATTGTCGCGCGAGACAACGGCGGCTGGAACGGCGGCTACGGCAACTACGTCGTCATCTCGCACGCCAACGGCACGCAAACGCTCTATGCGCACATGACAACCGGCAGCATCACGGTTTCGGTCGGCGAGAGCGTCTCGCGAGGTGAGATAATCGGCCACGTCGGCATGACCGGCGACGCCACCGGACCCCACGTGCACTTCGAGGTACGCGGTGCGACCAACCCATTTGCGGCGTGCTCAGTTGGCGAACGCGTAGGCGAATTCTCCTGCGAATAAATAGAAATTTAAAAAATAAAAAGCGGCGCTGATACAAAAGGCGCTGTTTTTTATTTGGTATCCATCATTCGCCAAAGATAGAAGCAGGCAACGGTGCGGTGCCCATGCCAGCACGCGGCGAGTTTTTCCATTTGCTTTGGATTCGGTTTCTTTTTTAGTGCAAAGACTTTTTGAAACGCTTTTTGGATGCCGAGGTCGCCGGTCGGCAAGACGTCGGGGCGCGCGAGCGTGAACATAAGAAACATCTGTGCGGTCCACTCGCCTATCCCCTTGACCGCGCTCACGTGTGCAATGATTTCTTGGTCTGTCATTTTCGGGAACTGTTTCGGATCGATGGTGCCGTCCTGAAATTTTTCCGCCAAATCTTTGAGATAACTCGCTTTTTGTGCCGAGAGTCCGACGCTTCGCATTTTTGCAATAGAAATTTTTTGCACGTCCTGCGGCGTAGGAAATCGTTTCTTTGGAAAAAGTTTTTTGAAGCGCCCGAGAATCGTGTTCGCTGCTTTCCACGAAAGTTGCTGGAAGATTATGGACTCCGCGAGCGACTGGAATGCGTGGCGCGTATGCGGCCGCCGGTGCACGAGAGGGCCATGCTTTTTTATAAACGCACCCAAATGTTTGTCGCGCAAAAGATACTCGGTAGATGCCGCGTGTGGATCCGTCTTCATCCCCGCTATCATACCCTCCCCTCGATCGTATATATGTAGAGCGGTGCTTGACAAATACATTTATATAGATATTATAAATATCAGACGCGTTAGCCCGTAAGGGCTTTGAAAGGAGGTTCTATGAACGCTAAGGTAAATTTTATCGGCGTGGCCGTCGCGGGCGGCCTGATGCTCTTGTTTTTGGCGGGCAGCAAACATTTCAGTGTCGATCCAAAATTGCTGCTACCCCTGCTTCTGATGGTCATATTGATCGGGGCACCTTATTTTTTTCGCAACAACCGCACCGCCGACCCGCACATTGGTAACCGATTCGACGGTTTGCAGAAGGGGATGAAGTACGGAATGATCGGTGCGATCTTCCTAGTCGTGCTTGCTTCTGTGGTTGCCCTTGCATGGCTTGGTCTCCATTAATTCGACTCGATAACGTACGTTGCTCGGCGGCCAAAAACCGCCGGGCATTTCTATTTGTGAATGAAGCGGTTTCTATATTTTGTTTCATCATTGGCAAACCCAAGAAACATCGGCGGCTGCGATTGAAATCAATGTTCGGCCCTTCGATACTGGAGTGCTTCGAGGACATGGGTGGGGGCGAGTTCGTCGGCTGCTTCGAGGTCCGCGATGGTGCGCGCGACCTTGAGCATGCGATGGTAGCTGCGTGATGAAAGATTGAATTTGGTACCCGCTTGTTCGAGGGTCTTTCGTGCCGGAGCATCGAGCGGCACGAGCTCGTCTATCTCGCGCGGCGAGAGATCGCTGTTTAATCGCGTCGCGCCCGGGCGGCGCGATTGCATTTGCCGCGCGCGAAGCACCGCTTCGCGCGCGGCCGCGGTTTCGGTATTTTCTTTTGCGCGATGGTTGAGATCTGAGAGTTCGACCGGCCCTATGGTGCTCCAGAGATCGACACGGTCGGCAATGGGCCCCGAAATTTTGCGGCGGTAACGCTCAAGCG
The DNA here is from genome assembly GCA_050730975.1 of Minisyncoccia bacterium. Lineage (GTDB taxonomy): Bacteria > Patescibacteriota > Minisyncoccia > Phycocordibacterales > SBAW01 > JAKALC01. The sequence continues at coordinate 9,517 of JBOHOA010000021.1, read as the reverse complement.
CATGCGCCGCGCACGTGCAAGACCCTTTCGGGTGTCCCCAATTGCCGCACGGGCACGGATTCATCGCGGCCACGAGAATAAATCGCGCCGGAAACTGCGCGCTGCCTTTGGAGCGCAAAATGGAAATCACGCGGTCTTCGAGCGGCTGGCGCAGCGCTTCGATGACGCGCCGGTCGAATTCTGGAAATTCGTCAAGGATAATCGGTTTGCAATAAGTACAGAAAAAGCCTTACAGAGTTTCATTCTCTTGATTAATTTAGGTAGTTTTTCTCAAATTTATGTATGAACTCTTTTAGATTTCTTTCGGAAACGTAATAGCGTTTTCCTGATTTTGTACCCACGACCGGAAACAATACAAGTGTAAGTTTTCCGGTCATACTTTTAGAAACAGCAGGCCGCGATTGGCTAGCGTCGCTTCGCCCGGCCGCGGGCTTGCGCCCCCACCGACGATGGAAACGTACGAAGCGGTGTGGTGCGGACTGCGCATCGGTGGATTGGTCATGAGATCGCGCCCAAGCGCGCCGGCAACCGAATGGATGCCATTGACCTCGAGTGCTTCGTCGAAGGTTAAGGGTGGCAAAATAGCGGTGATGGCGCGCGCGAGCATGGTTTTGCCGGTGCCGGGCGGCCCCGAGAGGCCGAGGTTGTGGCCGCCGGCCGCGGCGGTAATGGCGGCGCGTTTGGCGCCGAGCGGGCAATATCGGTCTCGACCGACACGAGATGCGGCGTCAGCATCGAAACTTGCGCGCCATACACACGGGCGTAGTTTATGAAGATTAGTATATAGCGAGGAGGGTGCAGCCACTAGAGCCCACTATTCGCCAACTTCCGATTCTTTGTGTTCCTTGCACGTTGTGGCTGCGGGATTCGCTTCGAGACGATCTTCTTCTATCTCTTTGTCGCACATCTCGCAGGTGCCGTAGGAGTCTTCAGAAACGCGCTGAAGCGCAGCTTTTATTTCCGTCATGCGCGCTTCGAGGCCCGAGAGCACGGCTTCGTTGTTTTCTTCTTCGGCAAATTTTTGTGCCTGCTCTTCGGGTTCGGCGGCAAGCGTTTCAAAGTCGCCGGCCGTGGCTTCAAAATCGCCCGGAACATCGGGATTGCGGCGGCTGATATCGCCAATTTTGCTTTCGATATCGCGCAGTTCTTCTTCGAGCTGTTGTTTGAATCGGGTTGTGTCCACAAACATAGTTTACAGCATGCAATGTACAGTTAACAGACCGCTCAAAATGCTATTGCAGCTGCTTGAAAATTCCCAAGGACCGTCCTTTGGATCGGTTTTGAAGGACGGTCCTTGGGAATTTTTCCCCACCTTGCATCTATTGGCTTGCGCCCGGAATAGTCATGGTCGGCGCGTTTTGTATGCGCGAGATTAATTCCTGAAGTGTCTGCGCGTCGGTCGTGATTACGAGCGTTTGCGAATCGACGAACGTCCAGAAGAAGAGGGTGTTGCCGCGCGAATTTTTGAGCGCGCGCACGTCGTGATTGTCGATAATGTCGTCTACGAACGACGTGCCGATAATTTCTCTCGAAGTGGAATTATTTATCGGCGTGGTACCCGGCGCGGTAGAGGTGGCGGCTGTCGTGCTCGCAGCGCTCGAAGTCGCGGTTGCCGTCGGAGCCGGAGCATTTTCTGGCGCGGCGCTCGGCTCTTGGCCAAATAGCGGCGAGAGATCTTTTTGCATTGAATGTTCCCACGACAGCATGCCGGCGAATGCCTGGTCGTACGAATCGGTTTTGAATACCACAAACGGCTCGTTGTCACCTGCCTCGTCGGCAGGCTGCTCTCCCGCGTAGAGTCCGAGGAGAAATTGTGGATTGAGCGCGCGCACGAGAGAGTCGGGTGCCTGCGCCACGAGCGCAAAAAATTGCTGCGCGGTCATGGGCATAGAGGCGCCGGGTGTGGTCGAGGCCACGGTGAGCGCCAGTTGCTCGACAAGGCCGACTGAGAGCGAGTCGTTTTTTTCGTCTGCTGCTAGCGTACTCATGAGCGCGTCGCGCGTTTCGTCTTGCGTGAGCGAGACGGTTTTTATCGAGTCGACGTAGAGATACGGCGCGTTCGGGTGTGCTATTTTGGACGGCACGGCGCGGAAGTGGAGATACACGAACGCGATCGCCGCGATCGCCGCGATGATTAAAATAAGGCCGAGGATGATGCCGAGGAGTTGGGAGAGGTGCGTTCGCAGCCAGTTTTGACGCGCGGGCTTCCGCGCCTCTTGTTGCCGCGCGCGCGCCACGGACGCTTGTGCGATGTCTGCGAGCGAGATGTGTTGCTCTTCCATTTCGGCCGCCATGTCGCCGCGAAAGGTATGAAGCGCCGGTACGTCGGGCAGGGCATTTGCCGCGGTTTCTGGAATGTCCGGAAGCCGTGTCGGTGCAAATGGCTTTATCTCTTGCGGCGTTTCGTAATTGGCCGCGGCGAGCGCTTCGGTCGCGGGTGCGCGTTCGGCGGAAAGGATAGACGGCTCGCTGCCCGGTTTTTGCGGCAGGATTATGTTCTTCGGATCAGGAGCGCCCCGAGGCGGCTCGGGAGCGGGTTTTGCCGGCGCCGATTCAGGCACCGACTGCTCGGGTTGTTTGGAGGCGTCGTCCACTTCTCTATAGTACCGCGTCGCGGCGCATGGGGTGCTATCGCCGCATCCGCTCGGGTGCCGCCGCGGGCTCAAGCCCTTTGCGCGCGGCAAATTCCGGATCAGCAGCTTTTATCGAGAGATTGAGCCGGCCTTTTTCGTCTATTTCCTTGACCATGACGCGCACGCTCTCGCCAACCGAAAGCGCGTCCGCGATTTTGCCGATGCGAAACGGCGCTACTTCCGAGACATGCACGAGCCCTTCGGCATCTTTGCTCGGCCCTATTTTCACGAACGCGCCGAATTCCATAAGCCGGGTTACGATGCCGTCATATACCTCGCCGGGTTTGTATTCCTTGACCACCGCTTCGATCATTTCTTTGGCGCGCTCGGCCGAGCCGTTTTTGCCGGTGATGAATATCGAGCCGTCGTCTTCGATGGTGATGTCGTCGGCGCCGCTCATCTCTTTGATGCCGTTTATCGTTTTGCCGCCGCTTCCGATGACGAGGCCGATTTGCTCCGGCCGGACGCGAACCGAGAGAATTTTCGGCGCGCGGGGACTGATATCGGCGCGTGGAGCCGTAATCTCCTTTTCGATAAGATCGAGAATTTGTAGGCGCGCTTTCTTGCCGGCAACGAGCGCCTCTACAAGGATGGGTACTGGTACGCCGTCGAGTTTAATATCAAGTTGAATCGCGGTGATGCCGCGCCGCGTGCCGGCAATTTTGAAATCCATATCGCCGTGGCTGTCTTCGGGGCCCTGGATGTCGGTCAAAACTTTGTATCGAAGCTGCGAGCTGCGAGCTGCGAGCGGCGAGCTTGCTTCACGCTCGCTGCTCGCTGCTTGCAGCTCGGCCATGAGTCCCATCGCGATGCCGGCGACCGGTGCACTAATCGGCACGCCGCCGTCCATGAGTGCGAGCGTCGAAGCGCACACCGAGCCCATCGACGTCGAGCCGTTTGAAGCCATGCATTCGGAAACGAGCCGTATGGTGTACGGAAATTGTTCTTTCGGCGGCAACACGGCGACGAGCGCTTTTTCTGCGAGCGCGCCATGCCCCACCGCGCGACGGTTGATGCCGCCCATGCGTCCCACCTCGCCCGGCGCGTACGGCGGAAAGTTGTAATGGTGCATGAAGCGTTTTTTGGCGTTGTGCTCTTCCATCGTGTCGACGACCTGGCTGTCGCCCGGGCCGCCGAGCGTGAGCGTCGTAAAGACGTGCGTGCCGCCGCGATAAAAGATGCCGGTGCCATGCAGCACTTCCGAAAATCCGCCGGCACGCGCATAGAGCGGTCGCAACTGGTCGAGCGCGCGATTGTCCGCCCGCTTCCCTTCCGCTATCGCGCCGCGATGGATTTCTTCGTCAACCTTGTCTTCAAAAAATCGATCGGCTTGCCGCAAGGAGAGGCCTTCTAAAGCGATGTTATCTTGCAACTCTGCCGAGTTTGCGGAATTTACTGCAGGATTAGAGTCTCTCTCTAGCGAGGCTTGAGCGAAGTTGCTCGTTCGTGCGGCGGACTTCAGCTCTTCGGTACGCGCCAAAAATCCTTTTTTAAGCGCATGAATGTGTTTCTTGCCAGGCTCGCCGCAAAATACCGCTTGCGTAAGTTTTTCGGCATACTCGCGCGCAAATAGCCCGGCGAGCGCTGCGGGCAATTCCGGCGCCGGCATAACGCGCTTTTCTTTGCCAATCTGTCGCACAATTCCTTCTTGCCAATTCTGGAGCATCTCATGCACCTCGACCGCTTTTTCGAGCGCCGCGACGGTCTCCTCTTCGGACACTTCGCGCGCGGCGATTTCTATCATGTTTATGGTGCCGTCGCGGCCGCACGCCAACAAATCATACGCGGCTTCGTCGCTCTCGCGGAATGCGTACGTCGGGTTGATGATCATATCGCCCGTCTCAAGGTGCGTCTCCCCAAGGTCTGTCTTTTGTGGGGCAATTTTTTTCCCTATTCGCACCGCGGAGACCGGCCCCATCCACGGAATGTCCGATGTGGCGAGCGCGAGCGATGCGGCATTGACCGCGAGCACGTCCGGATCGTCTTCGTCGAGTGCCAGCACGGTGATGACGACCTGCACCTCGTTGCGGATGTGATGCGGAAAGAGCGGCCTAATGGTGCGATCGACCACGCGGCCCGACAGGATGGCCTCTTCCGATGGGCGCCCTTCGCGACGCATGAAGCGGCTTCCCAAAATCTGGCCCGCCGCGTAAAAGCGCTCTTCATAATCGACCGTAAGTGGGAAATAATCGATGCCCTCGCGTTCGTGTTCGCTCATGACCGCGGTCGCAAGCACGGCTGTGTTGCCGTAGCGCAAAATGACCGACCCGCCCGCGTTCTCCGCCAAATCGCTGAATTCAGCAGTCAGCGTCTTGCCCCCGACTTCGGTCGAGAATGTGCGTATGTTCATCTGTCTTAGCGACCTCCGAATTTCACCATTGAACCGAATTCAATAGTGCCTATCCGAAGGCCGCGGTTACCCGCTAATGAGGCAACTGTAGCAAACATTTCCTCAAAATAAAACGCCTCGCGGCTTGGCCGCGAGGCGAATGCAATTTACTTCAGGGCGACCGCTTGGGTCGACGTTTGCCGAAGAGGTCTTTCTTATGATGATCCATGGGTTGGGTTGGCCGTGGTTCTTGGCCACCTTTTTGTTTTGATCGGCGAGATTTTCGATTTCCCGGCTTCATGCGAAAGTTGTGGGTTTTCGCCGCTCGCGGTCGGTTGGACTGATGTTTTGACACTTCCTCTCCCCCAAAATTGCAACATTCTCGACTCTAGCAAAAAATTTATTTTTTGCAATTGTGCATAGAAATGCGGCCGCAAATTCCCGCCGGCTGCAGCGTCTTTTGTCCGGCTCGCCGCTCGCCGCTTGCAATTACTCCTCCCCCGACATCTTTATTGCCGGATCTTCGTCTTCATCGTCTACCTCGCCCTCAAGCTCAGATTCCGGCTTGTCGCCGGACAAACCAAACCCGAATCGCGAGCGGCTACCGCGGTAACCGATAAGATAGTTGCCCGGATCGTCACACATGTCGATAAAATCATGCGCCGCCTCGCGCAATTGTTGCGCCGAGGATTTGCCGAAGGAAATGACCTCCACCTGGCAGCCCTGGGTAAATTTTAGATATTCGACCAGCGGCACAAAATCGCCGTCGCCGGTCGCGAGAATGACCGTATCGAGCTTCGGCGCCATGGCAATGGTGTCTATGGCCATGCCGATGTCCCAGTCGGCCTTCTTGGCGCCGCCGGCGAAAATACGGATATCTTTTACCTTGGTTTCGATGCCAAGCTTGTTGAGCGCTTCAAAAAAGCTTTTTTCCTCCTCGCTCTCGGTGCGAATGACGTACGCGACCGCGCGAATGAGCACGCGTCCGGCGAGCGCTTCTTTTACGACTTGCCCAAAATTAACCTTGGATCGATAGAGGTTTTTTGCACTATGGTAGAGATTTTGCGTGTCTATAAAAATGCCGACGCGCTGGCTTTTGTGTTTGATGATAGCCATAGCTGAGCGGCGAGCAGCAAGCTGCGAGCCACGAATTATGAAAACAAATAATTTCTGCTTTACAGCAAAATACGGCGCCCTTCTAAAGTATACGATGAAGGGGGTAAAAAGTTCTGCTCGCGGCTCGCAGCTTAGTATCGCGGCTAAGGTTCAAGATGTCCCCAAGAGAGTGCGAACGTATTCCAAGCCTACTTGCGCAGGCCGAGCTTGCGGACAATGGCGCTGTAACGCTTTTTATCTTTCCCTTCAAGATATTTCAGATGCGTACGGCGGTCGGCAACCATTTGCAAAAGCCCGCGCCGACTGTGCTTGTCCTTCAGATGTTTCTTCAGATGCGCAGTAAGTTCGTCGATACGCTTCGTCAAAACAGCGATCTGCACCTCGGCAGAGCCTGTGTCGCCTTCATGAATTGCCGCTTCCTTAATAGCCGCCGATTTCTTTCGTTTCGTAAGCATGGGTATATCGTAGCACAGCCCGTAAATTTTTGCAATAGCAACACCACGGGGGCTTTGAAACGTCAAAATATTGTGCGACACTAATGGCATGGCAGCTGATCTCCAAAAACTCAAAACCGAATTTCTCGAATATGTAGAGATCGAGCGCGGCCGAAGCATCAAAACGGTCGAGAATTATGACCGCTATCTCTCCCGTTACCTCGCTTTTTCTAGGGCGCGTGTGCCGAAAGATATTACCGAAAAGAATATCCGCGAATTTCGGCTTTATTTGAACCGGCGACACGCCACGTCGGCGGCCAAGTCCGGCGTCACCATGAAGCTCAAAACGCAAAACTACTATCTTATTGCCCTGCGCGCATTTCTGAAGTTCCTGCGCAAGCGTGACATAGAGTCGCTCAATCCCGAGCGCATTGAGCTCGCCAAAGTGAGTGCCCGCGATTTGGACTTGATAACAAACGACGAACTGGGGCGACTTATAAGAGGCGCCAACGGCTCCGCGGTGCAGGATTTGCGCGACCGCGCGATTCTTGAGCTCTTATTTTCGACCGGCCTGCGCGTTTCGGAGCTTTGTTCTCTTAATCGCGATCTTGACCTCTCGCGCGACGAATGCTCCGTGCGCGGCAAGGGCGAAAAAGTCCGCGTTATTTTCTTTTCACCCGAAGCCAAAAAAGCCCTCAAAAGCTATCTCGACGCCCGCAAAGATCTCGACGACGCGCTGTTCGTGCAGCTTGGTAAGAACGCCAAAAACGCCAAGGACCTGCGCCTCACTCCCCGCTCGGTCGAGCGCATCGTCAAGTTTTATGCCATTAAAGCCGGCATAACGCGCAAAGTAACGCCGCACGTCATCCGCCACTCGTTTGCCACCGACCTCCTCCAAAACGGCGCCGATCTGCGCAGTGTCCAGGCCATGCTCGGCCATGCCAACATCGCGACCACTCAGGTCTACACCCACGTCACCGACCGCCATCTTCACGAGGTTCATAAGCGCTTCCACGGTGCCAATCGAAAATAGATTTATTTTTATCAATTTTTATTGATGATATAATAGCTACCAATATTTCTTTTATCCAAAAGAAATATTGAACAGATGTCTCAATCAGTTGATGTAAATCACGAGAGAAATATTATTAAAAAGCTCCAGAATCTCGGCCTTTCGGAGAAGGAGGCGCGGGTGTATGTGGCGCTTTTGCCGCGGCCGGAAACGGGCACCGCGGCGCTCATCAGCGCCACTGGTCTCCACGGGCAGTTTGTATACGACGCGTTGGAGAAACTGCAAGGAATGGGGCTCGCTCGGCACGCGGTGGTGCGCGGCCGTAAAAAATTTTCGGCTAATCCGCCGGAGCAGATTCTGTCCTTACTCAGGCAAAAGGAGCTCGAGGCATCTGAGCTGGTACGAGAGCTTGAGAAGCGCTTTGCCGCGCCGCTTCTGCAGCGATTCGAGGTATATCAAGGGCATCATTCGGTTGTTGCCCACGAGCTCCATCTCCTCGAAGAAGCTCCCGAAGGCAGCCGGGTCGATATTCTGGGCGCGGGCGGCGAAGAGTACATAAAAATGCTCGACGGCTCATTCGAAGGTTACGAAAAGCGCCGAGTACAGAAAAAAATTAACATCCGCTACCTCTCTACGGCCGGATCCGCCGGATTTTTGGGGAGTACGGCACTGCGAACGTTATACAAATACAGCACTTTTCCGGGCATGGCCCGCGGATTCGTGGAAACCAGTATCTGGAGCGATAAAATAGTGTTGATATTGTTCGGCGATCCGGTTACGTCGTTCGTCTTTCGTAATGAAAAAGTCGCTGCCGGCTACCGCGAATTCTTCGAAATGCTTTGGAATATAAGGCCAAATTGAGCTTTCCTTTACCTTTTTCCTAAACGCTATACGCTAGAGTCATGAAAATCGTCTCCTGGAATGTCAACGGCATCCGCGCCGTTCATAAAAAAGGCTATCTGGTCCCGTTTATAGGCAAATATAAGCCTGATTTCGTATGTTTGCAGGAGACCAAAGCCGAGCAGCAACAGTCAGAGGTAAGGGTGGCAGATTACGAACAATATTGGAATTCCTCATCTGCACGCAAGGGTTACAGCGGCACGGCCATATTTGCCAAACAAAAGCCGGAAGCCGTGTTGCTTGACTTGCCGCACGATATAGCCAAGAAATACAAGCTGGATGGCGATGGCTACGGCGATCCAAATGCGGAAGGCCGGGTGATTGCCCTTGAGATGCCAAAATTTTTCTTGGTGACGGTGTATACGCCGAACGCAAAGGACGATCTCAGCCGCCTTACCTTGCGACACAAGCATTGGGATCCGGCGTTTTTGGAATATATGAAGCGCCTGGATAAGGAAAAACCTGTTATTTTTTGTGGCGATCTTAATGTCGCGCACGAACCGATAGACCTAGCTCATCCTAAACAAAATGAGGGCAAGAAAGGTTTTACCGAGGAGGAGCGCGAAGGGATCGATGCGTTTATACAGGCCGGATTCGTTGATATTTTCCGGCATTTGCACCCCGATGAGCCCAATCGCTACACGTGGTGGAGTCATTTTGCCAACGCACGCGCCCGAAATGTTGGCTGGCGCATCGACTATTTTTTTGTATCACAAAAGCTCATACAGAAGGTAAAAAAGGCCGAAATTTTGCCTGAAATCCAAGGTTCGGATCACTGCCCTACTCTCATAGAACTTACTCTCTAGGCACGAAAAACCGCCCATCTTTGGAGATTTATGGGCGGCTGTGCCTCAAATTTCTAGATCGATTTATTTATAGAACAAAAGGCCGTAACATACAATGCACCTATTTTTATGCCTCAATATTTTGGAGGTTTTGTATGCGGGCCGGAAATCAATCCTGATATTTGGCACGTGCGTTCTGCAGAACGCGATAAGCAAAAGAACATTTTCCCATCCTTCAGCAGGGCAACTAAAGTCTGGCGATCTAAAAGACATTCTATGTCCTTTATAAGATATGTAAAGGACATACC
>JBOHOA010000020.1:0-1921 GCA_050730975.1 Minisyncoccia bacterium | reverse complement strand
CAGAAACATCATTACTTGCAATATGCGAAATCACAGCGCCGCTCATTACAAAAAATATTCCCGCATACGCCCACTCCTTAAGTAATTCAAATTTCGGCGCCAGTATCGCTATTATACCCAGCATCTTCCAGACGCCGATAAGCGAAATAAAGTAAGTGGGATATCCCAGTGGCTTAAAGCCCTTTATCACGTCTTTTAACTGCAACGCCTGTGCCAGGCCGCCAAAAAAAATGCAAAAGGATAATATTATTGTAATTATCCAATACCAAATTAGCTTTCTTTTTTCCATTTTCAAATTATTTTAGCTTGTTTAATATTTCCTGTATCCGGTTATGCGCCATGTTTAAGCCTTGCGCAAAGGGCATTGTCAGCAAATGGTCGCGCAGCGCGGCCGACTCATATATTACGTGCATGGTAAGTTTGCTGGCATCATCGGTAAGTTTTTCAAAGTCGTATACCTCCAGTTGAACGCCAAAAGGCGTATTCTCCATTTCAAATGTCTTTGTAATTTTCCGCTCCGGAATAAATTCATGGATTACCCCGTTTGCCTTAAATACCACATTTCCCAGGGCGTCAGTAGTTTCAAACTGGTAACTGCCATGTTTTTTACTTTCATATTTCAACACTTTTGTGCCCATCACCCGTGCAATAAGTTCGGGCTCTGCAAATGCTTTAAAAAGTAATTCTAACGGCAAATCAAATTCCCGTGTAATTACTAAATCCTGTTTGCCGGGTTCGGCATTCACTTTTGTTTTTAGTTCCATGTTATTTGGTTTTGTATTCTTTCATGATGGTTTCTAAGGTGTTGAACCGGTTATCCCACATTTGGCGGAAGGGTTCAATAAAGTCTGCTACTTCTTTCATTTTTTTTGCGTTAATATGATAGTAAATTTCCCTGCCGTTTTGCTCCTGGTTAAGCAATTCGCATTCGGTGAGTATTTGCAGGTGTTTTGAAACCGTTGGGCGGGCTGTGTTAAAGTTTGCAGCTATGGCGCCGGCCGTCATGGATTGCATGGCGACCAACAGCAGGATTGCCCTCCTGCTCGGGTCGGCTATGGCTTGGAATACATCTCTTCGTAAATTCATTGTGTAGCTATTTGACTACAAATATAAATGTAGTTATTTAACTACGCAACTTTTTTTTGGTGAAAGGCGTACTGACCTGTAAAATCATCCTGTTTTTGCAATTTTGCACTTAGCGTGGCGCAGTTATTTAATTGTTGAAATTTGCGAAGCTTCGAGTTATCGCTCTTAAATTAAATTCCGGGCCTTTTCCTGAGAGACAACCGCATACGCTGCGCAATGCTTTTCTTACATAATTACTTCTTAAATTTGGCAATGCTCGTTTCCGAATCCGCCCTCCGCTCCTTTACCCAAAACATTTTCCTTTCTATGGGTTGCAATGATGAACATGCCGCCCTCGCGGCCGATGTTTTAATAAAGGCCGACCTGCGCGGTATTGATTCGCACGGCGTTGCGCGTTTGGTTGGCTACGCACGTTTGTGGGAGAAAAAACGCATTAATGCAACTCCTGATATCACCATCGCGCACGAAACTCCCACAACCGCTACGGTTGACGGCGATGCCGGCCTGGGCCTGGTTGTTGCGCCCTTCGCCATGCGCCTCGCTATTGAAAAAGCTGAACAATACGGCTCGGGTTGGGTGTCGGTACGCAATTCCAACCATTTCGGCATTGCGGGTTATCATGCATTGTTGGCCGTTGAAAAAGATATGATCGGCTTCGCGATGACCAACGCCAGCCCGCTGGTAGCGCCCACTTTTTCCAACGAGCGCCTGCTTGGCACCAACCCCATGTGTTACGCCTTTCCGGCAGGCAAATACCCGCCGGTAGTGGTTGACATGGCTACGTCGGCAGCAGCCAACGGCAAACTCGAAATAGCACAACGCTTAGGAAAACAGG
>JBOHOA010000019.1:0-3766 GCA_050730975.1 Minisyncoccia bacterium | reverse complement strand
CCGCTTGACGAAGCGCTCTTGTGGGGGCCGATCAATTCTATGTCGGTCGTGCAGGAAATCGGCGCGCAAAAAGGCCTGCTCTCGCGCGAGAAGCTCGAAGAGTATCTTAAACAGGCACCGGCGGAATACAAGCTCGAAGAGCTTTAGACGAAACCTTTGCGGCATTCACTAGTTTTCAGCTTATAGACATTCGCTCTTTTAGAAGGGGCTCACTTAATGAGTCGCAATAGAAAACGCGTAGTGACGCTTACGGGCGGCACCGGCGGGTACACCTTACTCCAAGGACTAAAAGGCTATGATGTCGCTCTGATCGCTGTATGCACGGCGTTTGATAGCGGCGGATCGACCGGCCGCATCCGCGACGAATTCGGTCACGTATTGCCGCCAGGAGATATTCGGCGCTGCATGTGGGCGCTTCGAGGGTCGGGAATCACCCCGACGATGGAACTTCTGTTCAATAAAGTCATCGAGGGCGGCAACGGGGGTCTTGGTGACCACTTGATCGGCAATATTCTTCTGCTTGCCGCTGAACAAAGCCTGCAATCCTCGATCGCGGCTATAGAGCGCGTCGGTCGCGATTTGCTCGATATGCAAGGAACGGTGTTGCCGATTTCCGTTGATCGCGCGCATCTCGCCGCCGAGCTCTCGTGCGGCGAAATAATCTGCAAAGAGCACGTTATCGATCGTCGCGATCCGCGCGATCCGCGTACTATCAGACGCGTGTGGCTTGAGCCGCGCGCATTCATCTGCCAGCAGGCGGCGGAAGCAATAGCCGCTGCTGACTTGCTCGTGCTTGGCCCCGGCGATCTCTATACTTCGCTCATGCAGATCTTGTGTGTCGAGGGCGTCAGAGATGCATTGCGGGCATCACGCGCTCCGCTTGTGTACAACTTGAGTCTCATGACGAAGGCAGCCGAAACGCGAAACTTCTGCGCCGCTGATTTCGCAGAGAGGATTCTCTCTTGCAATATGGGGCGCGACACATTCGACGCGGTTATCGTCAATGCGAAGCCTGTGCCACAAACACTTCTCGCGCGTTACCAGAAGAAAGACCAGTCGGAACAGGTCAGGGTAAATGTGGGTGAGCTGGCGCAATTCACGCACCACATCATCCAAGCCGATTTGCTAAGCGAACCTGGCCTTGCGCACGAGCTGGTCCGACATGATTCAAAAAAACTCGCGCGCAAGATCATGGAGCTTATCACAGACGATGCTTTTTGTCCTCGACCTTGATGTCACTCTTGTTGAAGGGACTTGAACGCCTCAACTGCGGCTGTAAACTTCGGGAGCATATCGCTCCCTCGCCCTAAACAAAGCCCGCTCCTTTTTGGGGCGGGCTGTTCTTTTTGAATTTGAGCATGTCCAAAGCCCCTCCCTGCCTGCGCCGCAGCGCGAAGACGAGCGGCTCGGCTCGGGAACCCGGTTTTTTAAACATGCTCTAGGAATGATTTGCTTTCGCGACAATAATTACAATGATGTAAATGATTACAACGACTACTGGGACGATAGCCGCAATTATTCCCCGCCCAGCTCGCATGGACTGGCGCGAGAGCGCCGAGGCGCCGCCCATAGTGCGGTCGACGAACGTGTCTTTGTCGTTGATGATGGCCTGCGGCAGCAGCGCGGGGCTTTGGGTTGCGCCGCCCTCGCGTTTGACCGCAGTGCCAATAGCCAGAACCTCAATGAGCCCGCTGCCCAATTCATATAAATAAATTTTCACGCCAACCACGTCGTCCGCGCCGATCCTGGCGGCCTCATTCTTAATCTTGGTTATCGATTTCTCCCGCGCTTCGTACACCAGCTTGGTAAGCTCCGGAATTTCGCCGCGGCGGAACGATTTGAAGAATAACGTAATGCCGCCGACAAGCCCGAGCGCGTATACTGACGTTCCCATCATAAGCTTCAGCGGCACGTAGCCTTTATTCGCCAGGCTCCAAAGCTCCTGATTGATAAGATCGGACGTTGCCGGCTGATCCGCAGCCGCCGGCGGCAATGCCGGATTGTGCGAGGCGGTGCCGATAAGAATCATTTCCTGCATGCCATAGCCCGCGCCCGATATCGGCAAAATCTGCGCGCGAATATTCACAACCGCGTTCGCGCCCGCCTGCTTCGCCTCGGCTACAATCCGGTCGAGCGCGAGATTGCGCGTCTTTGTAAAAATTTCGGTATACTGCGGCACCTCGCCGCGCACGAGCTGGCGAAAGAGGCCCGTAACGCCGCGGCCTATCCCGATAGAATACGCGACGTTGCCAAAAACAAACCGCTTCGGCGTGTAGCCCGCATCGATTTGACAATAGAGCTCTTGCCCGTCGGCCGATGAAGAGAAGGCTTCGCCTTTGCCATGAAGTACCGAGCCAATCGAGAGAAATTCGAGCCGGTCGCCACTCGCGATGACTTCGGTTGTGACGCCCGTAACGCCCGCGCCGCCGTTGAGGCGCGCTTCTTCCTCAAGCCGGGTTATGGCCGCGTGCCGGCCGTCCGATATAAATGAAGTGATCTGCGTGATCTCGCCACCCATGAGCATCCGCGCGCCTGAACCTATCGAGCGCAAAACGCCGAGCGCGTGCACGCTGTTTCCGACCGCAATATCGCCGGGCGCATACCCGAGCTCACTGAGACAAAAGATTTCATTGCCCGAAAGTCCGGTTGTGCGCGGCCCGGCTGCTGCTTCGGGAGAGACCTCTCGCAATGGAGCGCTCTGCCGCGCCTCAGCACCCCGCGCCGCACCAAACGCATCCTCTATGTCCCCGGCACTCCACCCCGCTGCCGCGGCATTTGTCCGGATAACCTGCTCGGATATCCCTGCCGCCAGCTGCCCGCGCACGTAGTCAACCAATTGTTGATTTATCATGTCCGCTATGAAAACCTATAATGCTTCGTCTTCATGTTAGCATACGGATACTTGGGCTCAGCAGCTATCAACTATTTTCCTCATCCATATACCTCACGGTGGACGCGCATACCTCGCTCGCCTGGCTCGCGGATGCGCGTTACAATTTAGGGCATACCCAAAACTCCTCACTGCCTGCGCCGCAACGCGAAAAGGAGCGGCTCGGGCTCGGGAGCTCGGGTCGGGGGCATGCTCTATTCTTTGCGCTCTATGGCTCGTTTGACCGCAACCGCGATCGCCGGCGTGTCCATGCCGTACTCTTTATATAATTCCTCGGGCGTGCCGGATTGGCCGAAGCGATCATGTATGCCGATAAACTCGTGCGGCACAGGATAGTTTGTCGCAAGGCATTCGGCAACAGCGCTCCCAAGGCCGCCCATAACCTGATGCTCTTCGACCGTAACAACCGCACCGGTCTCTCGCGCGAGAGAAATGATTTGGTCAGTATCGAGCGGTTTTATCGTATGTACGTTCGCGACCGCGACGCCGACGCCTTCTTTTTCCAAATCTCGCGCGGCGCACAACGCTTGGTAGAGCAGCGGCCCGGTCGCAAAAATTATTGCTGCCGGATGTTCTGATTTCCAAAACACGCTTGCCTTCCCTATTTGAAACGGCGTCTCTCCGGTCGTCATGATTGGCGTCTTTTCGCGCGCGAAGCGCAGATACACGGGCCCCTCGATTTTAGCCGCAGCTACGACAGCCTTGCGCGCCTCTTCGGCGTCGCACGCAGAAATAACCATCATGTGAGGGAGCGCGCGCATAAGCGCCAAATCCTCAAGCATCTGATGTGTCGCGCCGTCGGGGCCCACCGAGACGCCGGCGTGCATGCCGCATACTTTTACGTTGGCCTGATTGAGCGCGATAGTGGTGCGAATC
>JBOHOA010000018.1:0-3251 GCA_050730975.1 Minisyncoccia bacterium | reverse complement strand
CAGAAACTCCAAACACGCCTTGTCGGTCGGAAAATCAGCCTTTAATTGTTTCAACCCATACTTAGTGGTTTTCGCCATATACTATAAAGTATACTCGCCACTATTAGGCTGTCAAGGGATAGGTGTTTAGTTATAAACATCAAGAAACGACGCTCAGAATATGCAACTGTTGGCATCGGATAAGATTTCAAACAAGACGTATCCTGTACAACGGGCTTGGATAATCAAATTTGTATTGGCACGGATGCCATACACTGTCGCCTGCGGTGTTGCACTAGCAGTATTGGCAACAGCATATAGTCTTCAATCCATCGGCTCAGAGCTATCGCTCTCCGTATTCGCAGCCATTGCGATTTCTACGTGGTTGCCACTGTCTCTTATAGATATGGCTGTGGATTTGATCTGGAAGCGAAATTTTTGCTTCTGCGTTGAGCCAGACCACATGACAATTGTTCCGAATTACCTCGGCACAAGTAAGAACAACACCCTTCAATACCATTCAATCAAAAATGTGAGGATCTATCGGGGAATTTTGGATCGGCCGTTTGGGCTTGCGGATGTGGTTCTCGATTTGGACTCGGCTGCCTTTGACCTCCGAATTCGCCCAGACGCAATGCGCTTTGTGCTTATGTTTTCACCTTTTATAGGATATCAGGTGCGTCTTTTTGGACAAAATCCTGATAAAGCGGCGCATCTGGTGGAGGTACTCAGCGGCCTTTCTCAAGGTCACGGCGGCACCTTGCTTGGCAATTACGCTACAACACCATCCTTTCCGCCTCATCGAGCGTAACCTTGTCATTGCGCCGGTCATAGAGCCTTGGTCGTGCATGCGCTCTCTCATGCGTAGCCATCTGCTGCGCGTGTTCGAGCAGTCCGCACTTTTTGATGTAAATCGTGATGCCGATTGTGCGAACGGAATGGTACCGATGCAAGCCCGCTAGTCACCTTCCACGTGCTTAATATTACATCACGAAAATCCCCCCTGAGCCGGGGGGATTTTGGCGGTACATTTCGTCCGAATACCATTCGCTCTGAAAAGATTCAATCCGACTCACCACCCGTACCAGCCGCTATAGGAATTTTGTGACGGCATCGCGTAGTTGTAGTTGTTGGTAATGTTGTAGTTGTAATCGCATTCGAACTGCGAGGCGTTGTAGGCGCAGAGATTTTGCGGAGCATACGAAGGCGAGGTGTAGCCATAGTAACCGCTGTAATAGCCGTTGCCATAGTAGCTTGGCGTCGAGGCATACGCCGAGGCGGCGGAATAAGCCGACGCCGAACCCCCGCGCGCATAGGCCGAAGCGGAAGCGGACGAATAGCTCGAGGAATATCCATACCCACCCCAGGCTTGCGCTGCACCAACGCCAAACGGAAGCAGAGCCACGGAGGCCGCCAACACAGCCAGAACGATTCGCATGGTAATAGTTTTTAACGTCATAAGCCGTTTTAATTAACAATTATTATTATAATAAAGGGTATTTACCTCAGAGCTAAGCTCTGCAGTCACAAGGCTCGCTTCGCTCGCCTTGTGACTCCGCCGCAGACGCGGCGAGATATCCTAATATTTGCGTTACTCGCTCGGAATAGAAAGTTGTTCACTTTCTTTTCTCTCACTTCGCTAGCAAATAAATTTACGCCCGCCCGCCGCACGGTGATACTATACGCGGCTGTGTTTGTAGAATCGATGAATATGCAATATGTCAAGCGGTTTCGAATATATGTTCGGGCAACGTGCCGCCGTAGCGCTCTATGCTGGCAAGGAGCTGCAGGAGTGCCGCCGGATCAACTGGCTTCACCAAATGATGATTGAATCCAGCTTCCTTGGAGCGAACCTTGTCTGCGCCTTGGCCGAAACCAGTTACGGCAATAAGAAGTATGGCATCGCTTGCAGGCAGCTTGCGTATCTCGCGCGCCGCGTCCCAGCCGTTCATAACCGGCAGATCAAGGTCGAGCAGGATGACTTGTGGAGAAAATTCTGCGGCGAGCGCAATGGCAGCGCGGCCGTCGTGCGCGACGAGGGTCGTATTGCCCGCCATTGCGAGCATCGCGTCGAGCGTGGTGGCGGCGTCGAAATTATCGTCGACAATAAGCACGCGCAGATGCGACGACGGCGCCGCGCGCTCGCGGTCGTAAACCGGACGATACAGCCACTGCGACGGATCGGTAACCACCGGCAGCCGCACGCAAAACGTACTGCCCTGCCCCTCGCCCGCGCTTTCCGCCGTGATGCTTCCGCCGTGCATCTCAACGAGGCGCTTCACTATGGTAAGCCCGATGCCGAGACCGCCGCGACGCGCATCCTGTGAAGGACTGCCTTGCGTAAAAAGATCAAAAATGCGCGACAACATCTCCGGCGCGATGCCGACGCCTGTGTCCCGCACTTCAATGCGTGCGCTGTCACCCTCGCGCATAGCGGTAAACCATATCGTGCCGCCGCGCGGCGTATACTTGCTCGCGTTATTGAGAAGATTAGAAACGATCTGCGCAAGACGAATCAAGTCGCCCGAAATATACAGCGGGCTTTGCGGTTCGGAAACGATAAACTCCTGCCCGGCGGATTCGATAAGCGGGCGAGAAGTCTCAAACGCCACGTGCAAGACCTCGGCAAGCTCTACCCGCTCGATATGGAGTTCAAGCTTGCTCCCTATAATGCGGGCAATGTCGAGCAAATCGTCGATGAGACGGCTCATCTGCTTCATTTGCCGGTCGATGACGTCGAGCGCCCACTGAATTTCCCCGGACGGATTTCGGAGGTTGAGAATTTCGATGGCACTTCGTATCGGCGCGAGCGGGTTGCGCAGCTCGTGCGCAAGAGTTGCAAGAAATTCGTCCTTGTTGCGATTGAGCTCGCGCAATTCCTTGGTTGCTCTCGCGTGTTCATGCTTGATGCGCTCGAGTTCGTCCCGCATGCGCCGGCGCTCGGAAAAATCTATGAGCGCCGAGGCAACGCGCTCAGGCGAGGCACTTTCGTGAAGCAGCGCCTCTTCCGCACCGCCCGGCTCTTCGCAGGAGTCTTGCGGAGACATAGTCTCCAGTGTGACGCTTCCCCATGAAGGCGCCGTGAATATGCGTTACCGCGAAAGCAGCTCTTTGAGCGCGACGGCCTGGTTTTGCTGCTCGTCTTTTGCGCCGTACAGGAGGGTCACGGTGTGCTTTTTCCCGAGCGCGCGCAATCTGCTCACTTCCGCGCGCTCGTCTTTCAGCTCGGCGTGGTAGCGGCGCTTGAATTCGTCCCAACGTTTTGGATCATG
>JBOHOA010000017.1:0-5365 GCA_050730975.1 Minisyncoccia bacterium | reverse complement strand
CCGCACTGATGCAGCTTCAGTTCAGGACCGACCACGATGACTGAGCGGCCCGAGTAATCAACGCGTTTGCCGAGAAGATTTTGGCGGAAGAGGCCGTGCTTGCCTTTGAGATTGTCCGAGAGAGATTTGAGCGGCCGCGTACGCGCTTGTGTAGTTACCGAGTAGGCTGCACCGCCGCGGCGGATGGAATTGTCGATGAGCGCGTCGACCGCTTCCTGCAAAATGCGCTTTTCGTTGCGCAAAATTACTTCCGGTGCATGGATCTCAAGCAGTTTTTTGAGCCGGTTGTTGCGATTGATGACGCGGCGATAGAGATCGTTGCAATCGGAAGTCGCGTGGCGGCCGCCGTCGAGTGCCACCATAGGGCGTAGCCCCGGCGGAATTATCGGAATTCGCGTGAGGAACATCCATTCGGGGCGCACGTTGGCGCGAATCATTCCGCGCAAGAGCGAGAGGCGTTTGCCAAATTTTTCGCGGTCGGCCGCGCCTGCTTTTCCGAGCGCCTCCTCGACCTGCGTCTGCAGTTCTTTGAGATCTATTTTTTTGCAGAGGTTGTAAAGTGCTTCGGCGCCGATTTCGGCTTCGAACATCGCGCCGTACTTGAGGTAATAGCGGTGGAACTTGGCTTCGTCGAGCACCGCGCCGAGCCGTATCGAATCAATGTCGCGGCGCGCTTCGAGAAAGAGTTCCTTGATACGATCTTTTGATTTTTCGTCCTGGAGGCCGCCGAGTTTCGATTTGTATTCGGCTTCGAGTTCGCCCATGATGCGCGCGCGTTCTTTTTCGTTGACGCTCGTCACCATGTAGCCCGCGAAGTACGTAACCTTTTCAAGATCGCTCCCCGAGATGCCGAGTATCATTGCGAGCCTAGAGGGAATGCCGCGCAGGAACCACACGTGTGCGACCGGCACGGCCAAATCGACATGGCCCATGCGCTCGCGTCGCACAATAGCGCGCGTTATCTCGACGCCGCATTTTTCGCAGACGATGCCCTTGTAGCGAATGCCGCGGTATTTGCCGCAGTAACATTCGTAGTCTTTTTCGGGGCCGAAAATCTTTTCGTCGAACAGAGAATTTTTCTCCGGTCGCTGCGTGCGGTAGTTGATGGTTTCTGGTTTGGTTACCTCGCCGTAAGACCATTCGAGGATTTTTTCGGGGCTGGCCGGACGGATACGCATCGCGTCGAAATCGCCCGCGTCGGCGCCCGGCGTTTTGCGCATTTCGCGCACCGGCTGCCCGCCGCGCATGAGTTCGACATCGAGCGAAAGCCCGCGCAGCGTATAGAGAAGCACGTTGAAAGAGGCGGGCGCGTAGTGATGCGAGACTCGCTCGCCGCGCACGATGGCGTCGAACGCGGCCGACCGCCCCTGGATGTCGTCGGACTTCACCGTGAGCATCTCCCTGAGCGTGTGCGAAGCGCCGTATCCCAAGAGTGCCCATACTTCCATCTCGCCGAAGCGCTGTCCGCCGCCCTGTGCTTTGCCGCCCAAGGGCTGCTGGGTGATAAGCGAGTACGGCCCGATGGAGCGCATGTGAATTTTGTCCTCCACCATATGATGGAGCTTCATGATGTACATATAGCCCACGGCTATTTCGCCTTCGAACTGCTCGCCTGTGCGGCCGTCGAAAAGTTTCATCTTGCCGTTTTCGTTGAACCCGGCCTTCTTGAGTTCTTCGCGAATTTCTTCTTCGGTGGCGCCAGCGAACGGCGGACAAATAGCCTGGTAATCGAGCGTGTTGGCCGCGAGTCCTAGATGGAGCTCGAAAATTTGTCCGAGATTCATGCGCGACGGCACGCCGAGCGGCGTCAAAATGACGTCGACCGGGCGGCCGTCCGCGGTGTACGGCATGTCTTCCTCCGGCAAGATACGCGAGATGACGCCCTTGTTGCCGTGGCGGCCGGCGAGCTTATCGCCCACCGACACGGGCCGGAGCTGCGCCACCTCAATGTGAATGCGCTTCAAGATGCCGCTTTCAAGCTGATGGCCCTCCTCGCGCGAAAAAACTTTAACGCCAATAACGCGGCCGCGTTTGCCGTTCTCCATGCGCAAGCTCGAATCTTTCACGTCGCGCGCCTTGTCGCCGAAGATAGAACGCAAAAGGCGTTCCTCGGGAGTGAGCTGCGTCTCGCCCTTAGGTGTAATTTTGCCGACGAGGATGTCGCCGGGGCGCACTTCAGTGCCGATGCGCACAACACCTTCTTCGTCGAGGTTGCGCAGCTTGACTTCGGAAACGTTCGGAATGTCATTCGTCGTCTCCTCGGGCCCGAGCTTGGTGTCGCGCACGTTGGCGACGAATTCCTCGATGTGAATGGATGAAAATTTGGAATTCTTGACGAGCCTCTCGGAGATGATGATGGCGTCTTCGTAATTGGCGCCCGACCACGTCATGAACGCGACGAGCGCGTTTTGCCCGAGCGCGAGCTGGCCGTGATTGGTCGACGAGGTGTCGGCCAGAAGATCGCCTTCTTTTACTTCCGCGCCGACGGACACGACCGGCCGTTGATGAAGCGCGGTGAAGCCGTTGGTGCGGACAAAGTTGACCAGACGGTATTCGGTCTCCTTGCCCTTCCCGTTCTTGACCTTGATGTGGCGGCCGTCGGCGGCCGTGACCGTCCCTGCCTCCTTGGCCAAAATGAGCCGGCCCGTGTCGCGCGCTGCGCGCGCTTCCATGCCGGTCGCGACGAGCGGCTCCTCGGGAATAAGGCACGGGGTCGCCTGCTTTTGCATGTTGGAACCCATGAGCGCGCGGTTCGCGTCGTCGTTTTCGAGAAACGGAATCATGGAGGTAGCCACCGAAAACGGCTGCTCCGCAGCGACGTCGATGTACTGCACCTCGGCGCGCGGCGTGCGTTGCGGCTCGCCCCTGAGGCGCGCTTCAACCATTTCCTCGACGATGTTGCCGCTAGCGTCGACCGGTGTCGCGCCATGCGCGATGATGACGCCTTCTTCTTCGGCGGCGTTGAGATAAACGATTTCGCTGGTCACGCGGCCCTTCTCAACTCTGGCGTACGGCGTTTCGATCATGCCGAACTCATTGAGCCGCGCGTAGGTCGAGAGGCGCAATACGAGTCCGATGTTGGGGCCTTCCGGCGTGTGAATCGGGCACAGGCGTCCGTAGTGGGAAGGATGCACGTCGCGCACCTCGAAGCCGGCCCGTTCTCGAGTAAGTCCGCCCGGACCCATCGCGGACAGTGTGCGCAAGTGCTCGAGTTCTGCGAGCGAGTTCTCCTGCAGCATGAACTGCGAGAGCTGGTTGGCGGTAAAAAATTCCTTGATGCGCGCCTGCAGCGGACGTGGATTTACAAACTGCATCGGCATCGTCGCCTCGGCCTCGATGGTCGACATGCGGTCCTGAATATTGCGCTTCATGTGGGTAAGGCCGACGCGGATGCGCGCCTGGAGCATCTCGCCGACGTAGCGCACACGGCGGCTGCCGAGATGATCGATGTTGTCTTCCATGGCTTCCGGATCGTTCTCGAGCGCAACCACATTGGAGACGATGGTCACGAGGTCGTCTATCGAAAGCGTACGGCGCGCGAGTTCGCCTTCATCGAGCGGTTTGTCGAAGCGCTGATTAAAACGATAGCGTCCGACGCGCGAGAGATCGTAGCGCTCGGGCTCGAAGAGTGACTTGATGTATTCGCGCGCGTTTTGCGCTGTTGCAAGATCACCGTCGCGAAGCCGCTTGTGAATTTCGATGTACGCGTCGTCGAGCGTTTTCGCCATATCGGCCTCGATTGCCGCCTCAATCCATTTTTTGAGTTCCGGCGTTTTCGAAAAGAGTGATTTGAGATCGCTGTCGAAGGGAGCGCCGAGAACGCGCAGCAGCGAAATGACCGGAAACTTGCGCTTTCGGTCGATGCGCACGCTGATGTTGCCGCCGGCTTCGGCTTCCATTTCTATCCACACGCCGCGGGCCGGAATGATTTTGGCGCCGAAGTGCCTTTTGCCCTTCGTTTCTTCGGACGTAAAAAAGACGCCGTAGGAGCGCGCGAGCTGCGGCACAATCACGCGTTCGACGCCGTTGATGACGAACGTGCCGTGATCGGTCATCATCGGAACATCGGCGATGAACATTTCCTGCTCTTTTTGCTCGCCGAGCTGTTTGTTAGTGAGGCGCACCACGGCGCGCAACGGTGCATCGAGGGTGAGCTTCTGCGCCTTGGCGTAGTGCTCGTCGAATTTAGGGCTGCCGATATCGAGCTTTACAAACTCAAGGTCGAATTTCTTGCCCGAGTAGTCGCGGATGGGCGTAAATTCCTCGAACGTTTCGCGAATGCCCTCGGCGAGGAGCTGTTCGTAGGAGTGCGTTTGGTCGGCGACAAGGTTTGGCACCTTGACCCGCGCCGGAGTGTAGCGCTTAAAATATTTTTGTTCACGCATGGCTAGTATGAGACGGCTTATGAGGCGAATAATAGCGGCACGATTAAAGAGCGCAGACCTGAAGGTGTAATACTAAAAATGAAACCAGTGCACGTTTGAAGCTAGTATGAAGCTATGATGAAGTTTCCTTCAGAAAGCTTTATACACAAAAACGAGCATAACGTATAAAACGCCCTGCCGCTTTCTGCAAGCTCTGGCTTAGTTGCCCTTCATTCTATTTAGTTTTTCGAAACGTGAGTCCCGCTACTCAATCGTTATTGTCCGGATTTTCCTTATCCGAACAGCCCCTCGTGTTTCAAAAACCATTATATTCCAATGAGATTTAGTGTCAACCCGCCTATCCACATAAGAGCCCATATACAAAGGACAGTCCTTTGTAAGGGTCAAACATACAAAGGACAGTCCTTTGTATGAGTTCACTGGATTGCGCTGGGGTGGACAAAAAGCCATAACTAGCACGGATTTGTTTAGAAAGAGGAAAGAGGGTGGCATGTCCCTTGCACTGGAGATCGGAAGGACTTCCGTTGAATACCCCCAGCTCATCGCAGAAGGTCTGGAGATATTCTTTGAGGGTTACTTGCGGGGTATGCAGGTGATGTTACAGCCCATGGATGTTTTGACATTCCGGGCTGGAAGGAGACACGTTATCTCAAAAATAGGATGCAGTTAATCGATCAATGGTGCGATACGGGCGGTCGTACATTAATCACGTTCGATAACGTTCCCTTTTGGGTTATGCGCTATCAAGGACATTATCTTAATGAAGCTATTCCCGTGCTCAAAGCAGCGCTTGCCTCTCAGTATCAGGCGCGACAATTCTGCTGGGGACGAGGTCCTGAAATTTGGTGCGTATCCAGCGGATTTCGGTACCTAAACAGGTGGCGAGGGAGTTTCTCAAAATTCAGTGGTCAAGAATTGATACATATCACTGAAAAGAATGAGTGTGGAGTCGATAGCATCGGCGGACACGAATACTGGGG
>JBOHOA010000016.1:0-8865 GCA_050730975.1 Minisyncoccia bacterium | reverse complement strand
ACGTAATACAGTAACAGTTCACTATGATATATCGTAGTGAAAAATTTTCAATTGTAGGAGCGGACTAGTGGATCTTAAAGCCCTTCCCTTTCAGCATCGTGTAACCCCGTCGGCGTTGGGCGTTTAGGTCGCTGCAGGGCCTCGCTTGGCCACGATACGGCCGGCGAAGTTGGAAAGGTGAAAAATCTTTCCAATATTTCACCACCCTTTTTTTTGAAGCGCCGTGCGGGCGGCTTCTTGTTCGGCTTCCTGCTTGCTGCGGCCTTCGCCCTCGGCAACAAGGTTGCTTCGCACGTAAACGCCGACGGTAAAATGCTTGTCGTGATCCGGTCCGATCTCGCGAATAACCGCATACGTGGGTGTGGCGCCTTCCCTCTCCTGCGCCTTTTCTTGAAAAGCGCTTTTGGCGTCCTGCCAGAGCCGGCGCGCCAGTATTTCGTCGAGTTTTGGCAGCACATGCCCGGCAATAAAGCGCCCGGCAGCATCGTACCCTTGGTCGAGATATATCGCCCCAATGAGCGCCTCGAACGCGTTGGCGAGCAAAAACTGCCGCGCGCGGCCCGTGTCCTTGGCTTCGCCGCGCGAGAGCAAAAGATAATCGTTCATGCCCACGGACGCAGCCACGTCCGCGAGCGTTACCGAATTCACCAGCGCCGCGCGCAGCGCGGTCAGATCCCCTTCGGGCTTGTCCGGAAATTTGTCGTACAAAAACCGCGTTGACACGAGCTCCAGGACCGCGTCGCCGAGGAATTCCAATCGCTCGTTGTGGCCGCGCACTTCGCCGCGATGCTCGTTGAGGTAGGAGCGGTGCGTCAGCGCCTGCACGAGCAACTCCTCGTCGGTAAACACGAGGTTGAGTTTGGATGCGAATTCGTTTGGATTTGTCATACGAGTACGTAGTTCGTAGTTCGTAGATTTGATGGTTTACTACATTCTACATTCTACGAACTATTTTTTGAAAGTTGTTCAATTCCTTTGGTAACAATCGGTAAAATATCTTCGTAAAAATTGAGATCGAGCGTATCCTTGAGCCGGAACCACCGCGCGTCGTCGAGGCCGCCCTTATCCTCTTTAAGTTTGAGATCCACGAACGGCGACTCGGCGAGAAAGTACACCACGTGCTTGCGCTTCTTGCCGGTATTGGGGTCGCTCGCAACATATTCGTTCTCGCCAATTTTGTCGGCAACCGAAACATCGAGCCCCATTTCCTCGCGGATTTTTCGCGCAGTGCCGGGCGCGATGTCCTCTCCTTCCTCCATGTGGCCTTTGGACAGCGTCCAGTGGCCGAAAATATCATGGACGAGCGCAAGGTAAACTTCTCCCTCGTGCCGCGCGTACACCAACGCACCGCCGAGGTGTTCTACCGGCATTTCCTCGTACGGCACGTCCTTGCGTTTTTTGCCGGCTTCGTCCTTGCCGGGCTCGCCCAACTCTTTGTACACCGCGCCGAGGACGCCGTTCACGAACCGGCCGGAATTCTCGCCGCCGAAATGTTTGCCCAACTCTATCGCTTCGTTGATGGCGACCTTGGCCGGCACTTTGCTGCGGTCGGAAAACAAGAGCTCAAAGAGCCCGAGACGCAAAATGTTGCGGTCGCACGGAGAAATGCGCGCTATCGGCCACTCGGGCGCGGCTTTTTCGATGACCAAATCGAGATCGGGCTGGCGCTCGATGACGCCCTGAAGCAATCCTTCCATGAACGACATATCGCCCGTTCCGGAGCCGAATTCTTCGGCGATGCGCTTCAATACTTCTTGCGCCCCTTCGCGCGACAATTGCCGAAAATCCCACTCGAACAGTGCTTGGAAGACGATGGATCTCGAGAGATGCCGGTTGGCCATATGTGAAGAACGAACCAGTGCCCAGATTCACGAAGCACGATGCACGAAACAAGAAAATGCGCAGGCACTTTTTTATTCGTGAATCTTGAATCGTGCTTCTTGAATCTATTTTTCCCCGCTTTTGCGCGCAACTTTTGCCGCGCGGCGGCTTGCCTTGGCCGCCACATCGATAACCACGCGGCCGCGGTACCGGCCGCACGAGAGGCACGCCCGATGACGCACGCGCATGGCTCCGCACTCGCATTTGACGAGTGCGCCGCTCGCGAGAGCATGGTGGCTCCGGCGATTCTTGGTGTGCGCCCGGGTATGTCGCATTCGTACGACCATAGGCCCATCTTACTATATGGGGGCAAAAAAAGAAAGCGCCGAACAAATGCCCGGCGCCCGCATGTTATGTTGCTAACTTATACGTTAGCTTTTGCGCTGGAAATATTTGCAGCACGTTTGGGGCAATAAGACTCTATTTCCGCCGTTGGCCCTGCACTGAATAATGCGACCTTTCTTATTAGAATGGCTTATATGGCAATCAAGCTCTTGGCTACCCATATTGTGGGCGCACCCATCACACAGCGCTCCAGATGTCCTAAGCGGGTTGCATAGGATAATACGCGGATCGCTGGCGTATTTTTCGGATTCCTCCCTGATTTCCACTCCAAGTCTCCCTGTTTTATGGTAACGTCCAAGTATAAACTCCGGCCGCGCTGCAGAAATTCGACCGCTTCATGCTTCTTTCCCCCTTTTAAGGTAAGTGCGAGAGAAAAATCCCGCTCCATTTTTTACTATTGCACAGCCATAATTTTTTTGCAAAAGGTTACGCGGTGAATTGCGCACAGCCCGCGCTCGGCTATCGCCTCGCGGTGCGCGGCCGTCGCGTATCCTTTGTGAATATCGAATCCGTAATCGGGAAATTTTTTTGCCATGCGCTGCATGAGTTGGTCGCGCTCGACCTTGGCCGAAATCGACGCGAGCGATATGAGGGGCACGCTTTCGTCGCCGCGAATAATGGTTTCTTGCGAAAATCGGGGCGGCGCTTCAAGCAGCCCGTCGAGAAGCACATGCACGCCGCCCGGGTCGGGCGCCAGATGCTGCGCGCAGGCAAAAAGGGCGAGCCTGACGGCGCGCGTGATGCCCAGGCGGTCGATGCAATGGTGCGAAGCGAACCGCACGCAGAACCGCACATCGCCCACGGCCTCGGCGCGATGCCGGAGCGCCGCGTAGATCTCCTCGCGCTTTTCAGCGCTCAATTTTTTGGAATCGCGCACGCCCGGAAATTCTTGCGACACGTCGAATCCTTCCGGCACCAACACCGCGCCCACGGCTACCGGGCCGGCAAGAGGCCCCCGCCCGGCTTCGTCGATGCCGATAAGAAAGCGCATACCGTATTGTACCAATTTAGCGACGATGCGAAATGCTGCCCGTCAATCGTCTCTCCTGCCCCATGCGCGTATAATGGAATCGATGTCTACGCCTCTCGTCCATCTGCGCGTCCATTCGCACTACTCGCTCCTCAAAGCATTGCCCAAAATTCCGGATCTCGTGGCGCGCGCCAAGCGCGAATGCTGTACCGCGCTCGCGCTCACCGACCTCGATAATCTCTACGGCGCTATCGAGTTTTACAAAGAATGCACGAATGCCGGCATCAAGCCGATTCTCGGGCTCGATGCGCACGTGGGCGACGGCAATCGTTTACTGCTCTATGCCAAAAATAATACCGGGTACCAGAATTTGCTTCGGCTCGTGACGGAATCGCACCTCAAAGATGCTCACGCACCCACGATAACGAAAGAAATGCTCGCGCGCTACAGCGAGGGCATTTTGACTCTCGATCCGCGCGCGAGCGAGGTGCCGCTCAGGGAAATTTTTTATCTCGAACCGTCCGAGCGCCGCGCATGGGAGGTTATGCGCGCTATCGAGAACCGCGGACCGCTCGACGAGGGCGACATCACTCAGAGCGACGGAGATTTCTTTTTTCCGAGCCGGGAGCAAATGGAAAGCTGGTATTCGCCGGAAGAACTCGCCAAAGCCGCGGCGATCGCCGAGCGATGCAATGTGGACATCACGCTCGGCACGTTCGTTTTTCCCGAATTCAAGCTGCCTGTTCACCAAAGCGCCGACGACGCGCTGCGCGCGCTGTGCATGGAGGGCCTCAAGGCGCGAGGGCTCGAGGGCAAGAGCACCGTGCTCGAGCGCCTCGACTATGAACTCGGCATTATCGCGTTCAAAGGATACGCAGCCTATTTTCTCGTCGTGCACGACCTCATTCGCTTCGCGCGCGAGAGTGGCATCTACTACAACATCCGCGGTTCGGTCGCGGGTTCAATGACGACGTATCTCTTGCAAATAACAAAGATCGACCCTCTCGAATACCAAATTCCCTTCGAGCGCTTTCTCAATCCGGAGCGGCCGAGCGCTCCCGACATCGATATGGATTTCGCCGACGACCGGCGCGACGAAGTCATCGAATATGCGCGGCGCAAATACGGCGAAGACCGCGTGGCGCAAATCGGCACCTTCGGCACCATGCTCGCGCGCGGGGTGGTGCGCGACGTCGCCCGTGCCTTGGGCCGGCCCTACGGTCTCGGCGACCGCATCGCCAAAGCTATTCCGCCAGGCAGCCAGGGATTCCCGATGACGCTCGACCGCGCACTTGAAGAAAACGCCGAGCTCGCCACCATGTATGCCGAAGAAGAGGAGGTGCGCGAGATAATCGACCTTGGCAAAAAAATCGAAGGATGCGCGCGGCACGTCGGCGTGCACGCCGCCGGCGTCGTCATTGCGCCGCGGCCGCTCGTCGAGTTTACGCCGCTCCAGCTCGACCCCAAAGGCGACAAAATCATCACGCAATACGACATGTACAGCGTCGGCGAAGACGGCGTCGGCCTCACGAAGTTCGACTTTCTCGGCATCCGCAACCTCACCATCCTCGCGAGTGCGGTGTCGCTTTTAAACGAACGCCACGGGCAAGCGCTCGATATCGAAACCATTCCGCTTAACGACAAGAAAACGTTCGAGATACTTACCGCCGGACAAACCGAAGCGATTTTTCAAATGAGCGGTTCGGGCATGACGCGTTTCCTCAAGGAATTGCGGCCGAGCAGCATCCACGACATCAATGCCATGGTCGCGCTCTACCGGCCGGGCCCGATGCAGTTCATCCCGCAGTACATCGAGCGCAAGCACAATCCGAATCTCATTACCTATTTCGATCCGGCCATAAAGCCGATTCTCGAGGCCACGTATGGCATTCTCGTGTATCAAGACGACCTGCTCATTATCGCCAATCGTTTGGCGGGCTATTCGTGGGGCGAGGTCGACAAATTCCGCAAAGCCGTCGGCAAAAAAATTCCGGAAGAAATGGCGAAGCAAAAAGAACATTTTATCGATGGATGCATCGCGCATTCGGGCTGGCCGCGCGCCAAGGCCGAGCGGGTTTGGGCGTGGATCGAACCCTTTGCGGCGTACGGCTTCAACAAAGCGCACGCGGCCTCCTACGGCAAAGTGGCGTATCAAACTGCCTACCTCAAGGCCAATTTTCCGGTCGAATATATGACCGCCGTCATGACCGCCGAAGCTGGCGACGTCGACACCATCGCGGTGATGGTCGCCGAGTGCAAGCGCATGGGAATCGACATTCTGGCTCCCGATGTGAATGAGAGTTTTGGCGACTTTACCGTCGCAGGAGCTGCGAGCGGCGAGCTGCGAGCGGCGAGCAATGAGGATGATGTTCGGGCTGGCTCGCCGCTCGTGGCTCGCGGCTCAATACGATTCGGCCTCTATTCGATAAAAAATTTCGGCCGCGGCGTCGCCGATGCCATTATTGCCGAGCGCGAAAGCGGCGGGCCGTTCGCGTCGCTTTCGGATTTTTTGCGCCGCATAACGACCGACGGTCTGAATAAAAAAGGTCTCGAGGCCTTGATTCAGTGCGGTGCGCTCGATTCGCTCGTAGCGGGCGCCGGCGTCGAGCGCGGCGGGATGCTCGGAAATATCGAACGCATGCTCGAGTATCGCCGCGAAGCGGCTGAGGAAAAAACACAAAGCAGCCTGTTCGCGGGGTTCGGCGGCGTGCGCGATATCTCGCTTGTGCCCGCGCCCGCGGCTGCGCCGGCGCAACGTCTCGCGTGGGAAAAAGAATTGCTCGGGCTCTATGTCTCGGGCCATCCGCTCGACCAATTCCGCGACAAGCTCGCCCGCTTGCCGATGACGCTTTCGGAGTTGCGCGAAAAGCTCCAGCCCGGCATGCCGACCGTCGCCGCCGGCATCATCGAGGACATCCGCGTCATTTTCACCCGCGCGGGCGATCAGATGGCGTTCATCCGCCTCGCCGATTTTGATTCCTCAATTGAGGCGGTCGTGTTCCCCAAACATTTTGCCGAACACAAAGCGATTCTCGAGCCGCAGCGCTGTATCGCCCTCAAAGGCCGCCTTTCCAACAGAAATGGCGAACTCTCCCTCGTCACCGAAGCCCTCAAGGAACTGTAATATCAAGGCGACGCCTTGATATTTTCTAGGGTTTTGTAGTACTCGGCCGCATCGGCTAGCACGTTTACAAGCGGCGGCAAGCCTTCGGAGATCAGATTAAAAGCTTCCGGTGCAATAACGGAACTCTGAGGCCGCTTCTCGCTTTCATAGTCGGGCAAACTGCTGTAGGTATATCGCTTCAACTGATTCTCAACATCTTCGTAATGCTTCACGCGTCCTTCTTTCCAGCCCGGTTCGAATAACTCGACCGGATTTAAATGGATATATTGAGCCACGTGCCTGAAATAGTATTCTTCCGCGACATGTCGAGACCGGAATGGTTTTAAGAACAATCCGCCGACGCGATCGCGCTTGATATTGAAATACATGGTGTACGCAGTAGCAACTTTATGCATAAAAGTCGTTATGCCGACCGTCGCCTTTTCTTGGAGTAGTAAGTGAAAGTGATTGGGCATGAGGCAATAGGCGCCGACTTGCACCAACGGCTTCTCTCGCGGGAGATTGAATATATCGATATGAGAACTGTTCTTCAAATTCCGCGGTGCATGGGCGCTCCCGTATCGTTACAGAGATAGAGCGTTTCCAAAAAACGCTCGTAGTCGCGCCCTGTTTCGAACACTATTCTTTTATCGACGCCGCGATTGTAGCAGTGATACCACTCATCAGGCGCAAAAACGTGGCGTCGATAACCCATGTCTCCAGTATACCAAAATATCAAGGCGACGCCTTGATATTTTTTTGAAAAAAGCTGAAGAAGGGGTAGTATCTGGCGTATGGCTTCGATCGACGAAAAACGGCATACGCTCGCGCACCTTTTGGCTGCGGCCGTACTTCGGCTCTACCCCGACGCCAAGCGCGCCATCGGCCCGACTATCGACAACGGCTTTTATTTCGACTTTGAGTTTCCGACTGGTAAACCATCCGAGAGCGACCTGCCGAGCATCGAGAAAAAAATGCGTGAAATTCTCCCATCGTGGACAGAGATCCGCGGGGAAAAAGTCTCGGCAGATAAAGCGCGGGAAATGTTTCGCGATAATAGCTATAAGCTCGAATTAATCAATGAGTTCGCAGATCGAGGCGACACACTGACCGTCTACCACTCCGAAGCTAGCAGCTCGCAGATCGCAGCTAGCGGCTATTTTGATCTGTGCCGCGGTGGACACGCGGAGAATCCGGCAAAAGAAATTGCTGCTGATTCCTTCCGGCTCGACCGTCTCGCGGGCGCATACTGGCGCGGCGACGAAAAAAATCCGATGCTAACGCGCATTTACGGACTCGCATTCGACGCGAAAAAAGAGCTCGATGCCTATCTCGCGCAGCGCGAGGAAGCCAAGAAGCGCGACCACCGCAAGCTCGGCCGCGAACTCGATTTGTTTACGTTCTCGGAACTGGTGGGCGCCGGTCTGCCGCTCTTTACGCCGCGCGGCACGATTCTGCGCGAAGAAATAAACAATTTTTCGCAAGCGTTGCGGTTGAAGCGCGGTTTTCAAAAGGTTTGGATTCCGCACATTACGAAAAAAGAACTGTACGAGACTTCCGGCCATTGGGCAAAATTCGGCGACGAGCTTTTTTTGGTAAAAAGCCAGGAGACGAGCGACGAACTCGTCATGAAGCCGATGAATTGCCCGCACCATCAGCAGATTTATGCGTCCCAGATGCGCAGCTACCGCGATTTGCCGATAAAATATCTCGAGACGACCACCATTTATCGCGATGAAAAAGCCGGTGAACTGCTTGGCCTCTCGCGCGTGCGCTCAATTACGCAGGATGACAGCCATATTTTTTGCACACCTGAGCAGCTCGACCAAATCTACGCCGAAGTGCTCGAGGTGGTAAAAGAATTTTACTCGGCGATACGGATGCCGCTTGCCATTCGCCTTTCTTTTCGCGATCCGAAGACGCCGGAAAAATATTTGGGAGACGAAAAATTGTGGGAGCGCGCGCAGCATATTCTTACCAAGACTGCCGACGAGGCAGGGCTCGAGTTTTTCGAAGCCGAAGGCGAGGCTGCGTTCTACGGCCCAAAAATAGACTTTATGGCGACCGATTCGCTCGGCCGGCAGTGGCAAGTCGCGACCGCACAGCTTGATTTCGTACAGCCCGTGCGATTCGAAATAACCTATATCGACAAAGACGGATCGGCAAAAACGCCTATCATGATTCATTTTGCCGTTGCCGGCTCGCTCGAGCGTTTTCTCTCGGTCTATATCGAGCACACGGGCGGCAATTTTCCGCTCTGGCTCTCGCCGGTCGGGGCGATCGTTCTCCCGATTGGCGAGAAGCATCAGAAATACGCCAAAGAAATTTTTGAAAAACTAAAAAGTGCGGGCATCCGCGCCGAGCTCGACGATTCGGGCGAATCGCTCGGCAAAAAAATCCGAAGTGCGAAGGAAATGAAAATCCCCTATCTTTTGGTCATTGGCGACGAAGAGGTAAATAACGGCACGGCGACCCTCGAGAGCCGCGACGCCGGAAAAATCGGAGCACTATTGATAGAAAAAATTATTGAAAAACTTTGCGAAGAAATCAGCGCGAGGAAATAATG
>JBOHOA010000015.1:0-14157 GCA_050730975.1 Minisyncoccia bacterium | reverse complement strand
GTTTGAGCTCCGCTACTCCCTCGGCGACGGAGATCTTCGCCGTCCAGCCGAGGCCGTTGCGCGACCACTCGGTGTGGGCGCACACATACGACGGCTCGCGCGAACGCTTCGGCCCCCGCTCTATCGGGCCATCGACAATCTTCGCAATGTCATTAACCGACAGTGCGATGCCGGTGCCGACATTGAACACACTCCCGTTGGAGTCGGATATCGCTGCCGCCAGAATAAGCGCGCGGACAACATCCTGCACATGCACAAAGTCGCGTTGCTGCGTGCCATCGCCGTGTATCTCCATCGGCTGGCCTTGTGAACGCCGTTCGAGAAATTTGGCAATAACGGATGCGTACGGCCCTTCGCTGCGGGCGCCCGGGCCGAATACGTTGAAGAACCGGAGCACAACCGTCGGGAGTCCGTAGACATCGGCATACATTTTGCAGTACTGCTCGCCGATTTCTTTGTGCAAGCCATACAGGCTCACGGGCCCGAACGGGCTTGACTCACGGATTGGTTGGCAGATACGCGGCTCGGCATAGACCGCACACGATGAAGCGAACACCATGTGCCGGACGCTTCCCGACTTAGCTGCTTCGAGCACGTTGAGCGTGCCGGTAACGTTGACGTCATGGGTTTCGAGCGGCTGCTCGAACGACTTCGGCACGCTCGCCTCGGCCGCGAGATGAAATACGACATCGGGCTCGAATTGCTCGAATACGCTCATGAGCGCATTCCGATGTTCGATGTCGCACACTACGACTCTCCGGCCGGTACCTATTTTTTTGTCGAGCGGCAAGACATCGTGGCCTGCCCTCTCGAGCGACTCCACAAGATGCGTGCCGATGAATCCGGCAGCGCCGGTAACGAGTGCCCGCATAGGTATTCTCCTTATCATTGAGAACGGCTTGCAAAACAATATATTAAATTCCGCTTCGTGTCAAAAGTTTTGCGAATGTTTTGAGTGCGATAACGATATCAAGCATGAACGAGCGGCGCGTAAGATAATAGAGATCGTAAGAAAGTTTTTCGCGCGTCGCCTCGATTGCTTCGCCGTGATGCGGATGGTTGTCGTGATAAATCTGCGCCCAACCGGAGAGGCCGGGCCGCACCAGATGCCGGATGCCATAAAACGGAATCGCCTCCTCGTAGCGCGCGACCAGCGCCGGCAGTTCGGGCCGCGGACCGATGAGCGAGAGGTCGCCCGTGAGCACATTCCAGAGTTGCGGCAATTCGTCGAGCCGCGTTTGCCGCAAGAATCTGCCTGCCCGCGTAACGCTAAGCGCACTCGTGCCGCTCGTGTCATAATTTCCGAAATCATTGCCCGTCATGGTGCGGAATTTGTAAAGCCGAATGGTGCGGCCCGCCTGCCCTACACGCTCCTGCGCGATAAATATTCCGCCGCCGCCTTCAATCGCGATTGTCGCCACAATAAACGGATAAAAAATAAGCGACGCGACGCCGGCGAGAAGTGCGAGAATGATGTCCATCGCGCGCTTCAGTGGGTCGTAAAGAAAATGCGAAAAAATAGAAATGTGCCGCGCAATCCACGCGGTCGAGACGCGCGAGAGCGGCACGCGGCCGAAGACGTCTTCGTAGAGTTCTCCGGCGTCGACGAAACGCACGCCGCGCATGAGAAGGTTATAGAGGTCGGGAAACACGCCCTCGAGTCCGGAGCCGCTCAAATCCGCGATGATGAAATCGGGTTCGTGCTTCCCGAGCGCCGCGACGACCGCGCGCCCGAGCTCCGGCGCATCGGGCTGAAGCACTTCGGCCGCACACACCGGCGAGTACGGCGAGGTGTTAAGCGCCGCGACGAGCTCCTCGATCTCACCGCCCGCGGCTATGACGAGGGCGCGCGCGGGGCGTTCAAGCCCGAACCAAAAAAATACGCGGCTGCGCCAAAAAAATACGAGCGAGAAGGAGATGGCGAGGTAAATCGCGAGTACGGTTTTCGGCGCGATACCAAAAGCAGGAATGACGAAAAAAAACAGCGCGGCGATAATGACATTGGCCAGCTGGGCGTAAAGAATCGCCGCAGAAAGCGCGCGGCGGCCGAAAAGGATCCGGCGCTCTTCGTAGAGTCCGGCGATGAAAAACACGCCGATCCAGACGACGAACAG
Source organism: Minisyncoccia bacterium (assembly GCA_050730975.1). Lineage (GTDB taxonomy): Bacteria > Patescibacteriota > Minisyncoccia > Phycocordibacterales > SBAW01 > JAKALC01. The sequence goes on along the minus strand of JBOHOA010000015.1, from coordinate 12,043 downwards.
CGGAATAAACGCCACGAAGTGTGCGAGGAAGAGGTTGGGCGTCGGCGGCGTGAGCACGCGCGCAAACAGCGAGATCCACAGCGCGGCCACGAAGCACAGGAGATCGCCCGACACGAGCAGGAGTTTGGAGAGTCGCACCGGCGAATGCATTATGCTATAATACAACAATCTTGAAATACCGCAAGTTTCTATGAAAAAGAAAATCTTGTTCGTTATCACAAAATCGAACTGGGGCGGCGCGCAGCACTACGTCTTTGACCTCGCGACAAATCTGCCAAAAGATACATTCGACGTCGCGGTCGTGCTCGGCGGCACGGGAGAAAAGAACGCCGACAGCGGGCTGCTCCAGAAAAAATTAAAAGAGGCCGGAGTACACACTGTTTTTATCTCTTCGTTCGTCCGAGATATTTCCTTAGTGGACGATTTCAGGCTTGGCGTTGCGTTGCTGAAATTGTTCCGCGCCGAACATCCTGATGTCGTACATCTCAATAGCAGCAAGGCGGTCGTCGTTGGAGCGCTTGCGGGGCGTCTTGCCGGAGTGCCTCGCATCATCGCTACCGTTCACGGCTGGGCGTTCAACGAACAACGTCCACGCTGGCAAAAAGTAATATTGAAATTGAGCCATTGGATCGGCGCCGTGCTTGCCCATCATACGATTTGCGTTTCCGAATTCGACGCGCGAAAGGCCGCGCATTGGCCGCTTGTTGCGAAAAAAATCGTCATGATCCACAACGGCATCACGCCGATGCGTCTCGGCCCCGGCGAAAAAATCCGCAGTGCGTTCCCTTCTGGTGCCAAAATAACCGGCACTATCGGCGAACTTACGCGTAACAAAAATCAAATCGCGCTTATCGATGAAGCCAGGAAAAATTCGCAAATGTACGTTGCGATTGTCGGCGAAGGCGAGCTGCGCGATTTTTTGGATTCAAAAATAAAAGAGTACCGGCTTGAGAAGCGCGTAAAACTTTTCGGATTCCTGCCTGCCGGCGAAGTGCTCAAGGGTTTCGACGTGTTCGCGCTCCCCTCGCTCAAGGAAGGCCTGCCATATGTTTTGCTCGAAGCCAAGGCCGCAGAGCTGCCGCTCATCGCTAATCCCGTCGGCGGCATTCCCGAAATTCTCGACGCGCAGAACATGAGCGAATTCTCGCTTGAGCGAATGGTTGAGAAAACTGCAACGCTGTATAACTAAAAATCATACCCTCCCGAAAATTCGCGGTCGAGACGCTCGGGGCGGGCGGTAACGCTGTAGCGGCTCATACCGGCAATAATGCCGAGCGCCAAAAATTCAATGACGAGATGCGTGCCGCCGTAACTCATGAACGGAATCGTGGTGCCGGTTACCGGCAAGAGCCCGAGGTTGATACCGACGTGGAGCGCAAAGTGCGCCGCGAGATACAGAAGCACACCAAGCGTGAAGAGCACTTCGAAGTTCGTGGCGCCGCGCGTGGCCGCGAGAATGAGTCGCCAAAAAATAATTCCAAAGAGCGCGAAAACGAGCATGACTCCCACGAATCCCCATTCCTCCGCGAACGCGGCAAAAATAAAATCGGTCTGGTATTCCGGCAAGAATTTGAGTTTGGATTGCGTGCCGTAGCCGATGCCGCGCCCGAGCAATTCTCCGTCGCCGACGGCGATGGTCGACTGGAACGCGTTGTAGCCCGCACCCTGAATGTCGGCGAGCGGGTGGAGGAAGGTTAAGATGCGCTCTTTTTGATATTGCTGGAAGCCGAACGTCCACAGCGCCGCGAACGCGACAGCCCCTATCGCGAACACGACAAAGAGATGCATGCGAGATATACCGGAGACGAGCACCATTCCGAGCCAGATAAAAAACACGATGATGGCTCCGCCGAAATCGGGTTGGAGCGCGACCGCACCAAAAAGGATCAACGCGTACGCGCCGGATACCAGGATGTGCCGCACATTGGCAATGGCGACATGTCGGCGGGAGAAATATTTTGCGAGAACGACGATGAGCGCGAGGTTCGCGAGCTCCGCCGGCTCAAACGTAAAAAATCCGAGGGAAAACCAGCTCGCCGCGCCGTGCGACACATGCCCGATGATAAATAAGAGAAGCAGCAAGCCGGTCGCAAAAACGTATATAATGAAGGCCACTTCGCTCTGGCGCAAAAATCGCCAGTCCACGCGCGACGCGCCGAAGAATATGCCGAGCGCCACCGCGACCCAGATTATTTGTCGCACAAAAAATGGGTTGCTGCTTTGGAACGTACTCATGGTCACGACGCCAAGGACACTGAGCGCGAGCGCCGCGCCGAGGAGAAGCCAGTCGATGCCGGATTTACGGGTACTTTCGAGCGTTATTTCGGGCATCCGTTGATACTAACGATTCATGATACACGAAGCAAGATTCGTGAATTTCCGCGGCCGATTCCGTGATTCATGAATCATGTTTCGTGCTTCCGGTCACGTCTGCTGATTCGGCGGCTCTTCGCTATCGCTCCTGCAAAGCAGGCAGTGCCGGCAGCGGTGTGATCTCGGCGCGCACGACACTTTGATGCGGCTCGGGCCACGTGAACACAACCGTATCATTGCCCTCGGCCGGGATCTGCTGAATCACGCTTTGGGAAGCGGCGAGCGCATTGCCGTTGAGGTCAAGAAGCACTGCCGCCACGGTAAGATTATTTACCGGCTCGTTGCTTTCGTTGACTATCTCGGCCGAAAGCCGCGAGCCGTCGGGCGCGAGTGACTCGTTTTTGACGGAGAGCGCGGGCAAGTCGCCGGCGGGCACTTTGTTCCACACAATCGGATCGGTCGTGAACGAAAACTGCACATTGGTCGCCGTCTCGCTTCCGGTCTCGATGTTAGGCACGAAAATGGGGATCGTTTCGACCGGCGGCAGGTCAACAGTGCCGTCGCGCTCGATGATGAGTTGATTATTTGCATCAAGCAGGCGCATTGAATACCCGACCGAGTATGCGGCCGCTCCTTGCGCATACTGCGGGTTATCGATGTACGCGACGCCGTCGTACGTACCGGTCGCAACCTTGAGCGCGCGCGCCCATTCGACCACCGGATCGCGCGTATCACTCGCGCACATATGCGCGCAAGGGCCCCCGCAATCAACGCCCGCTTCGCCGTCGTTCTGCACATTATCGAAACACGAGCCCGGCGTCGTGAAATACCGATACGCGAGGTAGCCCACAATTGCGATGAGTACCACCGACGCCGCGGAAATGTAGAGCATTTGCCTGCGCTGACGCCAGTTCATACAAAACAGTTTACCGTCTTTAGCTAACCGTTGATAGTGGAATACCAACACAACAAAAAAGCCGCTGTTTATTGACGCGGCGGGTTGGCTTGGGAAGCTCGATAGTTCGAACATTCCTCATTCTCATCGAGAAAACCACCGCAATCTTGGCAATAGCCCTGATAACAGTGCCTGCATCGCCAATCTCCCCAATCGCCCGAATCAGGATTCGGGCGGGGCGGAAGCTTTTTGCCGCAACGACACAGGGTCGGCATTTCCATAGTAAAGACCCTTTAGATCCTCCGTTCCGGCGGCTAGCTACTCTCCCTGCGTGTAACCGCAAGTACCATCGCCACTACGGGGCTTAACTTCCGAGTTCGGAATGAGATCGGGTGTGACCCCCGCGTTAAACCACCAGAACGGAAAATCCAAATTTTCAAGGTAAAAATTGTAACTTCTGCACCCGCCTCCTCGGCGGGTAAACAACAAATTATTGCGATTCTCGAAATATCTCTTGAGAAAGATTCTCGATCATGATTATGAGACGAATTCGTCTCTCATAATCAATATGAGCAGGCTCATCGCCTCTCATATTTCCAACGCTCGCTCGGAAAAGAAAATAGGAATTTTCATTTCTCTCGCTTCGCTAGAAAATTAGTACTCCTCGGCTGAGCACATCACTGTGCGTACACCTAGAGCCTATCAACGTGATCATCTCTCACGGATCTCAATGATTCCTCATCTTAGAGTTGGTTTCGCGCTTAGATGCTTTCAGCGCTTATCCATTCCGAACATAGCTACTCAGCGGTGCCGCGGGCGCGACAGCTGACACACCAGAGGTTCGTTCACTCCGGTCCTCTCGTCACATACTTCCCCTATTTCTAGGAGTGTAGACTATATCTTCACCCGTCCGAATTTTTCGGCGAGGGTGGCGGCATGTTACTCATATGAGCTGTCACTCACTGTGGAATGATTCCTCTCAAATGAGTCCGGGCTCCGCCAGCTGGCGGATTGCCCAAGTCGTTACGGGGTCAAACCAAGAGAAGCATAATATTCTTCTTTCGTTTTCTTATTTCGACTCTGGTAATTCTCTTGTTGAATTACCAGGACCGCAGAAACGATGTTCTGAATATCTATGGCAGAAAGTGTACGAAAAGTGTTTGCCATAAGAATGGCGCATGCATTTCGCAAAGCTTTTGCCTGAATTTTCATGAAACGAATGTATGACAGCAGAAGTTCGAGGACTTCATACACTTGACTGAAGCTGTTAATACGCAGCTCCGTCATGCCATCTTTGCGCACAGCTATATATCCATAGCCGAGCACTGTCCGAATCCAATGCAGATCTTTGGCGTATCTGCTGTCTTGATAGAAGCAGATCGTTGCCATAAATCGCACACCGCGACTCGAATCTTTTCGTTTCTTGAGTTGCAACATGAGGCTTCCGTCTCCATCGAGGAAACCCGCAATGTATGCAAAATCTTCGCTTCTGTGTAGTCGACTTCCCACGGTATTATCGTATCGCTTTTCTGGTCCTCAAGCGAGTTTGTTATCCACCGGACTAGAGCGAATACAACCTCTCGAACCAAAATGTAATAGACGACTTCACCGTTATAAGCCGCGTTGTCATCACACATTTCTGCGTGAAGTAGCAATTTCTTACTAGGAGCAAATCTCTTCAAGAATCGACGCCTGCAGTAGATAGGAGACCAACCTGTCTCACGCATGTTTCCCACGAATTACTTCGTGCATTGGACTATACTTTCATCCCAATTTCCTTGGGAGATCGACGTGTAGTCTCTACGGGGTCAACGTACGCCTTAATCGTTTTTTCGAATAATTTAAATTCCGAAATTGATCAATCATTTTCATCAACTTTCTGAAATCCTTTTTATTCGCGACCCGTTTGCGAAATTCAAGGATTTCCAGCATGAGTTCTGTCTGTTGCTTCTTCAATACGACGTACGGTCGTATTGCTTCCAAAAACTCACGGATTGCATCTGTCCTGCCGATAATGTATTCGACCACTCCATCGCCGCGTTCCCGGATGTATCCGGAACCGACACGCGAACAAAGTTGTACAAATAGCTTCTTCGATTTTTGCGACTGGAAGAAAACCACATACGGTGCCACCTGAAACCCATACTTATAAGTAGGGTTTGGCTTAAGCCGTACATAGATACTTCCATCGCCGTCTAAGAAGCCTGCAAGATATGCCTTTGTTGTTGACGAAAACGGCTGCATACGCGACTTCCCTCGGTATTATCCTACCATATGACAGGTTAGGATTTCACCGATATGAGTCGATTTTGCACTTACAAATTACTTTGCAAGGCCGCCGTGATATGTCGTTTTTCCTCGTGGGTTCAGACTGTTCAAATTCCGATTATTCGGGATCTGAACGGTCTGAACCCAGCTCGCGTACCTTTTTAATTGGCGAACAGCCAAACCCTTGGGACCTTCTCCGGCCCCGGGATAAGGTGAGCCGACATCGAGGTGCCGAACTCCGCCGTCGCTGTGGACGCTTAGGCGGAACTAGCCTGTTATCCCCAGGGTAGCTTTTGTCAGATAATCTTCCACCGCGTCTAATGCGTATGGTCGGTTCACTATGACCCGCTTTCGCGTCTGCTCGACATTTACGTCTCGCAGTCAAGCCGGCTTATGCCATTGCGCTATCGGCACGGTTTCCATTCGCGCCTAGCCGACCTTGATGTACTCCTCCGTTACTCTTTAGGAGGATAGCGCCCCACTAAAACTGCCCGCCAGATACTGTCCACGAACGGTTTTGCCGTCCGCGTTAGCTCATACAATTTCCAAGAGTGGTATTTCACTGGCGAGTATTACACGGCCAAGACCGTGCACATAACCTCTCCCACCTATGCTACGCAGGGAAACCGTAGGAGCAATATCAAGTTGCAGTAAAGCTCCTGGGGTCTTTTCGTCTAACTGCAGGTAACCGGCATCTTCACCGGTATTGTATTTTCACCGAGCTGTTCCCCGAGACAGTCCCCCAGTCGTTATGCCATTCGTGCGCGTCTGAACTTCATTTGAGTTTGAATACAATAGTGCGCAACTATTGCTCTCGCCCCGCATTACTGCGGGCATTAGACTATATCTTCATCTCAAGAGAGTGGAGAAGCGTTTCGAGCGGGCGTTTCCGCTTGCCCGAACCGTTCATCCGGTACGCATCGCGCATGATTTTGCGCAATGTGTCTTTTTTTCTATGCTCTAGCTTTCGCACTCTTTCGCAGATTTCCGCAAAAAGCAGAAAATCTTTTTGTTTTGCTGATAGAAGAGGAAATTTTCTGAAATGCGGAATGATTTTCGTGATGAGGTCATCCAATCTACGCACTTCATACTTGAGCGTCCGATCACTCCAATCGCGGCGTATATGTCCGCAATCGAAGTATTCGCACATCAAGTCCAAAACTTCGCGCCGGTCGTAATTTTGACCGACACAGAAACTTGGTTTTACTTCCCACCCGACGAGGAGTTTTGGCCGTATCGAAAACGATACTGAAAAACATCCTTCGCCGTCAACATAACCTGAAATGTAATTCGCTAGGTCTCTCTTGAGAGCCGGCGTGTTATAGCTATTCATACAACAATAAATTGTATGCTGTGGCTATCTATGCGCCACTGATTGGTGGTGCATAAGTCGTTACGGGGTCACTATAGACTTCCCACGGTATTATCCTTTCATCAGCATACTCGTCCCGAGTACTCCGATTAGGACTTCACCGTTATAAGCCGGATTTTTCATGCGCGTCACCGCGCAAGCTGGCAATCCAGTTACCAGACAAGGAATTTCGCTCTTCGTTTCCTTTTGACGAAGGACCATATCTTTTTCCATCTCTTGATGGAAATGCGACGTATGGCCTCTCGGAGCCGCATGTTTTAGGACCACTCACACATTACTGCATGAGGAGATAGCTTTTTGAATGGTTTTCTTAATTAACGTTTTCGCTGTTTATTTCGATAGCCAAATCGTCCCAGTCCTTCCGCTTCCCTTCTTTCGAAGAGAAGCGAAACCTTAGGACGATTATAGTTATCGCCGACATTGACGAGGGCTTATACCAGTCAGCACTCAGCACAAAATTTTCGAGTAAAGGCGACACCTTAATTCCAGGCTCTCAAGGCGTCGCCTTTTGAGCTCTCGAAAACTTTGTGCCGAGCACCGCCAGTATTTGACCTTCTCGCATTGGTCAGGCATCACCCCCTATACATCCCCTTACGGGTTCGCAGGGAGCTGTGTTTTTGGTAAACAGTCGCCAGGGGTACTTTCGCTGCGCCCGTCCGCATCACGCCGGGCGTGATGCGGAGAATAGAATCACGATTCAAGAATCATGAATAAACGCAATCGCATTATTCGTGAATCATGCTTCGTGAATCTCGCATCATATCCGATGTGATGCGGACGGGAGGCCTTATTCCGAAGGTACGGCCGCTTTTTTGCCGAGTTCCTTGGGGAATACTCACTCGTTCGCCTTGGTCTTCTCGACCTGATCACCTGTGTCGGTTTACGGTACGGTCGCGCAGATATTAAGCTTAGAAGTTTTTCTTGGAAGACTCTTCATAGTACTCGCTCTGCCGAAGCAGAACTCCGCGAAAATTCCGATGCCAGCTATTGAAAGCAGCATGACGGATTTGCCAATCATGCACATCTTGAATTTCCGACGCCAATCCAATAAGACGCTACTACTTATATTCTCCGTCCCTCCGTCGCATACCAGCGCGGTCACGGAATATTAACCGTGTGTCCATCGCCTGCGGCTTTCGCCATCGGCTTAGGACCGACTAACCCTCCTCCGAAAATCGTTGAGGAGGAAACCTTGATCTTTCGGCGCGCGGGGCTCTCACCCGCATTGCGGTTACTTGTGCCTGCATTCTCACTTCTGAACGCTCCACACCGGGTCACCCCTTATGCTTCATCGCGATCAGAACGCTCTCTTACCGCTCATGAACTTCACAGAGGAGCCGAAATTTTCCGGCTCGAAACTCAAAGAACACCCGCACGGGATGCATTATTGGTTAACCATTAACCAATTTCTTGCGCATCCCGTGCGGGGGACTCTCGTGAGGAAACATCTTTCCTCTGTGAAGTTCACAAGCCCTCAGTTTCGGTACCATGTTTTAGCCCCGATTATCTTCGGCGCAGAATCTCTCGATGAGTGAGCTGTTACGCTTTCTTTCAAGGATGGCTGCTTCTAAGCCAACCTCCTCATTGTCTAAGAAATTCCACCTCCTTGTGATGCACTTAACATGGATTTTGGGACCTTAACTGGAGATCTAGGACTCTTCTCCTTTTGTACGGCGGAGCTTAGCCCCCGCGTACTAACTGCCATGCAACGCAAACGGTATTCGGAGTTTGATAGGAATGGCGAGATTGCTCCCTGTCCATTCCTTCCAGTGCTCTACCCCCGCTTGCCAATACACATGACGCCAGCCCAAAAGCTGTTTCAGAGAGAACCAGCTATTACGTTGTTCGATTAGCTTTTCACTCCGACCCACAAGTCATCCGATGGTTTTGCACGGCCAAACGGTTCGGGCCTCCAGCGTGATTTCTCACGCCTTCACCCTGCTCATGGGTAGCTCACCTGGCTTCGGGTCTTATGCGTGCCACTAACGCGCTATTCACACTCGGTTTCCCTACGGCTCCGGGCTCTCGCCCTTAGCCATATGCGGCACACATAAACTCGCAGGCTCATTCTTCAATAGGCACGCTGCAACGGACGATTGCTCGCCCGCCGCAACTCTTTGTAAGCGTATGGTTTCAGAACTATTTCACTCCCCTCACCGGGGTGCTTTTCACCTTTCCCTCACGGTACTGATTCACTATCGGTCTTTGAAAGTATTTAGCCTTACCGGTTAGTTCCGGCACGTTCACCCGAGCCATTCGTGTCTCGAGTTACTCTAGGACATTGAAAAAGTCGTACCGATTTCGCCTACGGGGCTTTCACCCTCTGGGGCGCCGCTTCCCAGCGGCTTCGGCTATCAATACGTTTTGTAACTTTTTTCTGCTCGAAACAGACATCAATGCCTGAACCCCCGACCGCACTTTTACAAGACACCGAAGCGTCCTGTAAAAGTACTGCCGGGTTTGGGCTGATTCGCTTTCGCTCGCCGCTACTAACGAAATACCTGTTGGTTTCTTTTCCTCTCGGTACTGAGATGTTTCACTTCCCGAGGTTTGCGACTCGCATTGCTGCGAGACCATAGAGGGTTTCTCTATGAGGTTTCCCTATTCGGACATCTCCGGATCGAAGGTTGCTTGGCACCTCCCCGAAGCGTATCGCCGCCACGCCGCGTCCTTCATCGCCTTCTCAAAGCCAAGGCATCCACCATACGCCCTTCTTGAATCTCTCTTTTGAGATATTCAAGAACCGCAATAATTTGTTGTTTTCTTACAATTTTTTACCTCCCCACCTCTTGAGCCACAAAAAGACCCACACAAGTGGATCAAGGATGGAATTCTGTTGTCAAAAATCGCAGATATCCAGAATTGAAAAATCCCGCCAGTCCGCGGGATATCACACGAAAAAATCGTGCTTTATCGCCGCTTCTGTGCTCTAGGATTGGTCAACATATCTGTTAGTTGGAGTATATAGGAGTGCGGTATGGGTGTCAAATTTTCGTCTATGCAAAACGCCCCTCGCAATGAAGGGCGTTTTTGATGCAATTTCCGTCGAACCCGGGAAGTTAGCGATGATGGCTTCGCATCTCGTCGCTTGCGCGGTTGAGGAAGCGCGCGGCCGATTCCTGGCCGCCGAGGCCAAACGCAAGACCGAACGCGAGCGCGAGCGCCACCACGATTCCCATGAAGAGCGTGTTGAGAACGCTCGCAGCGATACCGAGCTGGGTCAGCGCCGCGATGATGCCGATTATCCATATCGCCCAGCGCGCCAAGGTGCCGACGACTCCGGCGGAGGTGAGGCCTGCCGCACGCGCCGATCCGGATACGATATTCTGCGCGACCTGCCCGATGACTGCGGTAAACAGAAGGATGAGTACCGCCACGATAACTTGCGGCAAGTAGAAGAGAACGATTTGGTCGAGGTAGAGCGTTACCTGCGAAAGGTCGAGGATCTCAAGCGACGCGATGAGAAAGGCAATGATAATGAACCATTTAAACAGCGCGCCCACGAACGCTCCCGAATCGAGCTTGTAGCCAGCGCGGTGCACCACCTCCTCGAATCCCGCGTTGCGCAGCGCCTGATCAACCTTAAGCGCGCGGACTATATGCGCCACAAACTTGCCGACAATGATTCCCACGATCCAACCAATAATGAAAACGATAATGGCAAAGATGAGGAGCGGCAGGAACGAGACCAGTCCAGCAGAGAGGTTCCAGAACGACTGCTGCAAGACATCGAGCCACGATTGAACGATCATATAAAGTAGCTGCAAGCTTTCAGCGGCGAGCTTCGAGCTAGCGCAAAAGTTAGCCAAATAATTGCGACGACTTTATTATAGCGTGATGAGAATCGGGTGAAGCACGACGATGTGGACAACACCATCAAGCAGCGAGCTGCGAGCCAGACCAGAGATGCTATTTTGAGTTGCTAGTAGCTCGCAGCTCATTTCACTCCCGCGCCTAGCCGGTCGAAAAGAATTCGGTGCGGGAAATCGACAAAGTCGCGGATGAACCGATCGGACACCGTGAGTCGGTAGAGGAAATCGGGCGTCGGCAGCCAGGCGAACCGAAGTTCGCGGCCAATGTCATGCTCAAGCTCGCGCATGACCGATTTGAACCGGCGTTCGTCGATGCGCTCGCCAACGACGAGCACGTCGATATGTCCGTCGAAGTCGCCGACGAATATGCCGCCGATTCCGATAAATTTAATGGTGCCGAGACCGCGCACGCGCTTATAGATATCCATGCTGCGCATCGGCGCGTCGAGAAGCATTTCGCGCAGCGAATCAAAAAAACGGAATTTCTCGTCGACTATGTAGCGCAGCTTCGGTTGCTTTGAGGTTTCGAGGGCCCTCAGGATACCGGCCTCGGTAAGCGATCGCATTTCGGCACCCGCGGCCCGCGGCGTCATTTTGGCGCGCTCGGCAACCTCTTCGGAAGTAAACAAATGACGCGGGTTGAAGAAAAAAAGTCGCAAGAGACGCAAGCGCTCGGCCGAACCGAAGAGTTTTATCATCGCATCCTGTTTTGCATCCACTGCCGCCATCGTTACTGCATTGTAATTCGCTTCATCCGCGCAGCAAATATTGACCCTCGTTGAAACAAGCGTCCAAATAGTTTTTTCTGTCACGCTATCGTACACGCAAAAAATCCGGCGTCGCCGGATTATTTGCGTTTATATTGAAGACAACTTACTTGAGCTCGACTTTTCCGCCTGCTGCTTCGACCGCTTTTTTGAGCGCTTCTGCCTCTTCTTTCTTCATACCCTGCTTCAGCATTCCCGGAGCGGCGTCGACCAAATCCTTGGCTTCTTTGAGACCAAGCCCGAGCGCGTCCTTGATGGCCTTAATGACCTGGACTTTTTGCGCGCCCGCGTCTTTGAGCTCGACATCGAAGGAATCTTTTTCCTCCGCTACCGCGGCGCCAGCACCCGGAGCTGCCACGGCGACTGCTGCCGCAGACACGCCCCAGTGTGCCTCAAGCGCTTTGACGAGCTCGTGGAGCTCAAGCACCGACATACCCTCGACCTTCTCAACGAGGTCCTTGAACTTTGCAGGAACTTCCGATTTCACCTCCGCCGGAGCGGCGGCTTCTACCGGAGTATCCACTACTGCTGTATCGTCTGCCATATAGTTGTTTAGTTAGTAGTAAGTAGTAAGTAGATAAGGCGTAGTTATGGGTATTTGCATCCCTACTAACTA
>JBOHOA010000014.1:0-3924 GCA_050730975.1 Minisyncoccia bacterium | reverse complement strand
ACGTAATACAGTAACAGTACACTTGCCGTACAAAAAAACAAAAAAATGAAAACGGGAGGATATACCTCCCGTTTCGTGAAGTGACTCAGTTGAAGTATTTGCCGCTCGTAATATTATTACGCTGCAGCCATCATTAAGGACTCGGATGGCATAAATTTGGCCTTTGTATGCCGCCCAATAAATGCTGCTGATTTTGTCGAGTTCCGGATTTGTGGGGAATTCGTGTACTCCCCATACTGTCCTGACCTTCAATGTCCCGTGATCGGTATAGGACATAACCGGTGGATAATCACTTATTTCGAATCCAATCTTCGTCCGGGCCTCAAACGGAAAACCTATCTGCTCAAGGGTTTGTTCGACGTTTTGAGCAAGCTGGAGCTTTCCTTGGTATTGTTCGGCGCGAATATCGAGATACTGTTGTGTCTTGATTCCCGCAACAAACACACCAATCATGAGCAGGCCGATTACAAGACAAGTCTCGATTTTCGACATTTCTTTTCCCCTTAGGAAACAAAGAGCACTGCTGGTATAATACTCCTTTTTGCATTACTTGTCAAGTGATTGTGAAAATGAGGAATATGCCTTTATTTTTTGAGCTTTTTTATACACTTTTTTGATTGAGAATGCGGCGGGAATCTGGTATACTTTAAGTACTGCCCTAGCGGCATTTTTCTTGTAATTTCAAGGCAAAATGGCTAACAAAACTCCCATCAAAAAAGCGGCTTCGGCCAAAGAGTCGACGTATTCGGCTGCGGATATCACGGTACTCGAAGGCCTCGAGGCGGTGCGGCGCCGGCCGGGTATGTATATCGGCACCACGGGTCCCGACGGTCTGCATCACCTGATCACGGAAATCTTCGATAACTCACGCGATGAGGCGATGGGCGGCTTTGCCGACGATGTCGAGGTAGTGCTTTTGCCGCCGGAGAAAGCGTCGGGCGAGGCTGCGCTCATTCGCGTCGCCGATAATGGCCGCGGCATTCCGGTCGACGTCCACAAGGCGACGAAAGTCTCGGCGCTCGAAACCATCATGACTACGCTGCACGCCGGCGGCAAATTCGGCGGCGAAGGATACAAAGTTTCGGGCGGCCTCCATGGCGTCGGCGCTTCGGTCGTGAACGCGCTCTCGACCTACTTGCGCGCCGAAGTGCATCGCGACGGCGGAAGCTATATGCAAGAGTACGCGATCGGGCGTAAAAAAGCGGCGGTAAAAAAACTCGGCAGCAGCAAATTGCACGGCACGGCCATCACGTTTGCCGCCGACCCGACTATTTTCAACAAGGTAGAGTACGATTTTGCGCGCATTGTCAACTACTTGCGCGAACAGGCGTATCTCGTACGCGGTATGCGCGTCACCATCATCGATGCCCGCGAATCGCAGGCCAAGCTGCCAAAGCCGGGCGAGGAATTATTCGTGCGCCAATATTTGCGCGAGTGCCCCTCGATGACCTTTTATTTCGAAGGCGGCCTCACTTCGCTCGTGGCTTTTTATAATCGCTACCAAAAGCCGGTGCACAAAACCGTGTTCGCGGCCGAAAAAGAAGTCAAAACCGACGCGCAGGAAGTGAATGTAGAAGTTGCACTCCAGTATGTCGACGACATTTCTTCGCGGGTGTTTGGATTCGCGAACAATATTTCGACTCCCGAAGGCGGCACGCACGTGACCGGCTTCCGCACCGCGCTCACGCGCACGCTCAATAATTACGGCCGCAAAAATAATTTGCTAAAAGAGTCGGAAGAAAATTTCACCGGCGACGATGTGCTCGAAGGTCTCACGGCCGTGGTGTCGGTCAAAATGCGCGAGGTGCAGTTCGAAGGCCAAACCAAGGCCAAGCTCGGAAGCGTCGAGGCGCGCGGGGCCGTCGAGGCCGCGTTTTCCGAATCGTTCAATTATTTTCTTGAAGAAAATCCCGACGAAGCGCGCGCTATTATCGGCAAGGCGACGCTCGCGCTCAAGGCGCGCAAGGCCGCGAAAGCCGCCAAGGATTCGGTGTTGCGCAAGGGCGCTCTCGAAGGTTTCGGGCTCCCGGGCAAGCTGGCCGATTGCCAGAGCAAGCGCGCCGAGGAATCGGAAGTCTTCATCGTCGAGGGCGATTCGGCCGGCGGCAGCGCCAAACAGGGCCGCGACCGGCGCGTGCAGGCGATTCTCCCTTTGCGCGGCAAAATTCTGAACGTCGAGCGCGCGCGGCTCGACAAAATGCTCGCGAGTCAGGAGATAAAATATCTCATTCTTGCGCTCGGAACCGCAATAGGCGACATCTTCGACCTTTCGAAACTGCGCTATCACAAAATTATCATCGCGACCGACGCCGACGTCGACGGCGCGCACATCCGCACGCTGCTTCTCACATTTTTTTATCGTCACTTCAAGCCGGTCGTCGAAGGTGGCTATCTTTATATCGCCCAGCCGCCGCTCTACAAAATTAAGCGTGGCAGGGAAATCATGTACGCGTATAACGATGAGGACAAGTTTCAGCTTCTCGGCGATGACGCACAATTTGCCGTCGAAGAAAATCCAGCCGAGAGCGAAGGCGAAGACGCCGAGACAGCGCCCGAAGCGGAAGCTGAGGCCGAAACTTCGGCTCGCCGCTCGCCGCTCACCGCTCGCCGCCAGAAAATAACCATCCAGCGCTACAAAGGCCTCGGCGAAATGAATCCGGAAGAATTGTGGGAGACCACCATGGATCCATCGCGGCGGCACCTCAAGCTCGTTACCGTCGAAGATGCGGCCGATGCCGATCGCGTGTTCGACGTGCTCATGGGCGAAGACGTCTCCTCGCGCAAGTCGTTCATCCAAGGGAACGCAAAGCTCGCCAACTTAGATATCTAAGTTGGAGAAACTCCAAGTTTCAAAAAATCAAAATTCAAGCAAACTCCAGTGAATAAATTCAAAAAAATTATAAATTTAGACGTTTGAAATTTTATTTGATATTTAGAACCTGAGGTTTGGAGCCTACAATGTTACTGTTACCGCATTATTGCTCCAGTTCGCGTCGCCGCTCACGTGAAGCGGGTCGATAGTAATCGTAAGCGGTGCGGGCGGCGCTGTGTACTGCTGCTCGCATCCGCCTCGCCAGCCCCACGGCTGCGTTTGCGGCGTATAACAATTCGAGGCAGGCGCTTGCGGGTTGGTCCATCGAAGCGTAAAAACATCGCCCGATTCCGACCCGAGCGCCGCCTGAGGCGCTGAGGTGTACGGATAGCTCGGGGTGGTCGGCAGGTTGGCTGTGAACTCCCAGCCGGCGCGCGAGGGCCCGGTGCCGATATTTTGAACATTAAACTGTACGGCCATGGTCGGGTACTGCGCGGTCGAATACGCATAGCCCGAGGGAAGCGCCACGTATGCGCCGTTTGCGTTGATATAGCCGATGGAAAGAATGCGTACCGAAAGATCGGGCACACCCGCCTTAACAACCGGTTGCGGCGCAGGTTGCGGAGCGCTTGGTTTTGGCGCGCTCGCTTTCGCGGGCTCCACCGTAATGTCTATTTGCGCCTTCGCCGTGGTCGAGCCGGTCGAAAGCGAAATCGCCGAGACGCCGAACGTGAGCGCTATAGGGCTCGCACCCGTGTAGGAGACGCGCAAGCTGGTCGAAGTCGCGGCGTTCGTGTAGTTGAATCCGGCGTTGCAGGGAACGCTTCGGTACGCACCCGTCGGTACCGGCGCCTCTACCGACACGCCATCCGTACATTTCCAGGCGATTATGAAAGCCCGCGGCGCGGTCGCGCCGGAGTCTTGCCAGGAAAGCGTTACCGAGCCGCCGCTTTGGAGTGTCGTCGGCGTTGCCGAAAGAGAAAGCGATTCGGGCTGAGATACGACGCCCGTTGGCGTCGAGGTTGCCGGAGTCGTGGTGGCGCTCCCGAACCAATTATGACCTAGCTCAGAGAAAAATGCCGGCGCATTAAACGCGATAACGATGATGCCCC
>JBOHOA010000013.1:0-3616 GCA_050730975.1 Minisyncoccia bacterium | reverse complement strand
GCCTCATTGACGAAGGAACGCCTGAAGTTTGGGCGATTCTCGAAGAGATTATCAAAGACAAATACGTGCTTCTCAATCGGGCGCCGACGCTCCATCGCCTCGGCATTCAGGCATTTCAGCCGGTGCTTATTGAAGGCAACGCTATTCAGCTGCACCCCTTGGTTTGTCCGGCGTTCAACGCCGACTTCGACGGCGACCAAATGGCGGTTCATGTTCCGCTCTCGCCCGAGGCGCAGGCCGAAGCGCGCGCCGTCATGGCCGCGAATAAAAATATTCTGAAACCCGGCAACGGCGAGCCGGTAGTAGCATCGAAACTGCTCGACATTCTTCTCGGCATTTACTGGATGACCAAGGAAGTCGAAGGTTCCAAAGGTGAAGGCAGCGCGTTCCCGAGCCCGAACGCGGCCATTCTCGCGTACGATTACGGCCATGTCGGCTTCCAGGCCAAAGTGCGCGTGCTCCCTTCTGAATCGCAGCGCTACGCCGAGTTCGAGGGCAAGCTGTTTGAGACGACCGTCGGCCGGCTGCTCTTCAACAGCGTCTTTCCTTCGGACTATCCGTACATCAACCAGGGCGTCGACAAGAAGGCGCTCGCACGCGTCGTCGATGATCTTATCGCGTGCTACGGCCTTAACGGGATTCCGGACATTCTCGATCGCATCAAAACGTTCGGCTTCCGCTACGTAACGCAATCCGGCATCACGTGGTCGCTCGACGACATCCGCGTCCCTAAGGAAAAGGCCGACATTGTTGCCGCGGCACAAAAAAAGTCCGACGAAATAGTGAAGCACTGGGAGGAAGGTCTGCTCTCCGAAGAAGAGCGCTACCGCATGAATATCGAAGTGTGGCATGCGGCCAAGGCCGAGGTAGAAAAACTTATTCCGGGAACGCTGCAGCCGAATGGTCCGGTTGCCGACATGCTCAAAAGCGGCGCGCGCGGTTCTATAGCGCAGGTAACGCAAATGGCCGGCATGAAAGGCCTTATTGCGTCGGTCGCCGGCGACACCATTGAGTTTCCGATTACCAAATCGATGAAAGAAGGCCTCTCGCCGATAGAATACTTCATCACGACGCACGGAAGCCGCAAGGGCCTCACCGACACCGCGCTCCAGACCGCCAAAGCCGGCTATCTCACGCGCCGACTTTTCGACGTCGCACAGGATATTGTTATTACCGAGGAAGACTGCGGCACCAAAGAAAATCTCGAGGCGCGCCGACAGAGCGCCTCAGGCATCGGCAGCTTCTTTGCAGCAAATTTGCGCGGACGATTCTTAGGCGCCGATGTAAAAGCGGGCAGCGAGACGCTCTTCAAAAAAGGACATTTCCTCACCGAAGCCGACGCCAAAAAGATAGACAGGAGCGACGTCGCAAGCGTATTTGTGCGCTCGCCGGTCGGTTGCCAGTCGCTCTCGGGCATGTGTGTCGCTTGTTACGGCGCGGATCTCTCGACCTGGTCTCCGGTCGAACTCGGCGAAGCCGTTGGCACCGTTGCCGCGCAGGCGATAGGCGAACCGGGCACGCAGCTAACGATGAACACCAAGCACGCGGGCGGCTCGGCATCTGTGGGAGGCGACATCACGACCGGCTTGCCGCGCGTCGAAGAAATCTTCGAGCGCCGCAGTCCCCGCAACCCCGCGCTGGTCGCCAGCGTTTCCGGCACGGTCACCGAAATCCGCGAAGATCCGCCCGCGGGCGGCGCGGCGGCAAGCGGCAAAGAAAAAATCATTGTCGTCATGCCGAATGTCGAGGATTTGTCTGCGCGGCAAGGAGGCCGCAAAGGAAAAAAATCCGGCGGACCAGCCGAGTACGCCGTTTCCCTGCATCGCGTGCCGCTCGTCAAGCTCGGCGCTGAAATAGTCAAAGGCCAAATCCTCACCGACGGCTCGGCGGACCTTCAGGAACTCTTCGCCTACGCCGGCCGCGAAGCAACGCTCGATTACATCTTGTGCGAGGTTTCCCGAATCTACGAGCTTCAGGGCATCACTATTTCCGTGAAACACATCGAGGTAATTGCCAGGCAAATGTTCTCGCGGCTCCAGATAACCGACGCGGGTGGCAGCGAATATTCCGCAGGAGACATAATCAGCGAAAACGACCTCAAAGCCATGAATGCGAAACTCGCCGGAGAAGGCGGCGAACCTATCAAGGGAGGGCCGCTCATCATGGGCATTCTCGATGTTTCGCTTTCGCGCGCGAGCTTCCTTTCGGCCGCAAGCTTCCAAAACACGACGCGCATGCTCATTAAGGCATCCGTGTACGGCGCGGTCGATCATCTCCAAGGTCTCAAGGAGAACGTAATCATCGGCCGGCTCATTCCGGCCGGCACGGGATACCGCGGATCGCACAAGGAGCGACTCATCGCTGAACTCGCGCCAAAGACGATCGAACCCTTTGGGAAGGCCGAATCACGCGCATCGGCACAAACTCAGTAACGACCGCGTCGCGCAGCGACAAAAAATGCCGCCTTTCTCTGGCGGCATTTGTCGTTTGCTGCGGCGTCACTTGCGCTGGCGGTGTTTGGCGATCTTCTGACGAGCCTTCTTGAGGGATACCGCGATCTCATATACCCGCCGAGGCTCTTTGAGCACGGCTTGCCGCGGATTCCGCGAATATCCGAAAAGAACGAGTTGTCGGAAAAATGTATCGAGCACCAAATGCAAGCAATACGGAAGATCCCGGATTTCCGCGCCGAATAATTCCCAAGCCAGGCGAACAAGAGACAGATTGAGCTGCGCGTACATGATCGTCTCATCGGGGTAATCCTCCAGTCGCTCGCTCAACGACAGTATTTCTGCCACCAAAAAGCGAGCCGGATCAGAAACCGAAACCCGATACAGGAGCTCCGAACGAATGTGAAGCTGCAGGACCGGGGTTTGGGCGTCGAGTATCGTGCCGTCCGACAGCTCCCACGACGTTGATGCGTGATGACCTATTCTGCCGTACAGCCGCGCCCGCTCCAGCCAAACTGTTTTGTGATCGCTTTCGGGCAACTTATATCCGTTGAAGCGTGCGTGCAGCTGCGCAGGCACCCGGACTACGACGCTCGGAAAAAAGTACGCGAGCCGCGCGAGATATCTGCCGCCCACGTAGTAAAAACATGTCCACCCGAACTGTCGTCCCCATGACGAGAAATTGAACGCCGTGGCTATTGCCATGTGCAACCTCGTGTCTATTCTGCTTGATATATAGCCCCAAATAGCGCGCCTCGCAAGCGCGGTCTGTACAGCAAACGAATATACAAACGGGTGCTCGGGTATGCGATACTGAAAACATGCGTTTCGCACGGTTAATCGCTGCCCTCATTATTCTTGTCGTTATCGTTGTGATCGCCCTTGTGGGGCGTTTTAGCCGTCAGAAAACGGCGTTTTCGTTTGACCTGTCCCATGCCACGTACACGTTCATGGGCGACACGTTTTCGCTCACGAACGGCAGAGCGACGATTAAGGGGCACATCGGCTTGCCAGGCGCTCCCGCGAACACGCTCGTGCCCATGGGCTACACGCTCGTGGCGTCGACGACGGGGGACATCACTAACGACGGTTCTCCCGATGGCGTTGCCGTACTCAATCGCTCGTTCGGCGCTAATCTAGAGTGGCTCGCGCTCTTCGGTTTTAGC
>JBOHOA010000012.1:0-4970 GCA_050730975.1 Minisyncoccia bacterium | reverse complement strand
CGCCTCAACCTCGCGAGGAAACCGGCCGCCGAATTCATCGCGGATAGTGCGGGCGGCGTCGCGCAGCAGCTTCGCGCGACGGTTGTAACCGAGGCCGCTCCAGGCGCCGAACACTGCCGGCAAGTCCGCTTTGGCAAGCGCCCGCGCGGTTGGAAACCGCGTAATGAATGCGCGATAAAAAGGCCGAACGCGGTCCGCTTGCGTTTGTTGTAACATTACTTCCGAAACCAAAATCCGGTACGGGTCGCGCGTAGTCCGCCACGGCAATCCGCGTCGCGCATGCGTTGCATAAAATGCTTTTGCTTCGGCAAGGAGCGTCTCTATCGAATCCGTATGCATATCCGCCGGTGTCCTTACAAAATAGCGTAACGCATTTTTGGAAAACGAAACATCCCCGCGAGGGGGATGTTTCGAATCGAAATCTCTTGGGAGAGATTACGCCGCTTTCGGGCGCGCTTCCGAGACCGTCAGCATGCGGCCGCCGAATTCCTTGCCATTCCACATGGCAATAGCGGCCGAGATACCGGCATCATCCGCCATCTCGACGAAACCGAATCCGCGCGAGCGGCCGGTTTCGCGGTCGGTGACGACAGACGCCGACGCTACTTCGCCCGCCTGGGCGAACGCATCCCGGAGCTCTTCGTCCGTCGTGCGGTACGGAAGACCGCCGACAAACAACTTGCGTTGCATATCGCGTAAAAATTTGTACGGGTAACTATTCGCGGTCTTCGACCCTCGCCTATGTTTTTCCAGTATCAAAATGGTCAACACAGGGAACAACACCTCGAACGAGTCAAGTATACCGCACGCGGGCTACTTTTGCAACTGACGGCGCGGGCGCTTTTTGGAGGCGCCGGGAGCCGCTTCAAGCGCGAGGATCTCGTCGCGCAAGATGGCTGCCGTTTCAAAATCGAGTTCTTGTACCGCCTCTTCCATGGCCGCACGCTTCTCGGCAATAAAGTGCTTCGGATCCGCGCGGTAACGCTCGGCATCTATAGCGGCAACAGAAGCGACGGCTTCAGTGTGCTCGCTGCGCAACTCTTCGGTAATATCGCGGATGCGTTTTTGAATCGTCGTCGGCGTGATGCCGTGCTTCTTGTTATATGCCATCTGGAGAGCGCGACGACGCCTCGTCTCCTCAACCGCCGAGCGAAGCGAGGGCGTTTCTTCATCGGCATAAAGAATGACGCGCCCAAGGGAATTGCGCGCTGCGCGACCCATCGTCTGAATGAGCGATGTCTCGGAGCGCAAAAAACCTTCCTTGTCGGCATCGAACACCGCGACGAGCTCCACTTCCGGCAGGTCGAGTCCCTCACGAAGGAGATTGACGCCGACCAGCACGTCGAACGCGCCTTTGCGAAAATCGGTGAGCGTCTCAACGCGCTCGAGCGTCTGAATATCGCTGTGCAAATATCGCGAGGCCATGCCGCGCTTGGAAAGAAACTCGGAGAGGTCTTCGGCCATTTTTTTAGTAAGCGTCGTTACGAGGATTCGATTGCCGCGCGCAATTACGGCTTCGGCTTCGTCGAGAAAATCTTCGACCTGCCCTTTGGCGTCGCCTATTCCGGTTACCGGCCGGATATCTATTTGCGGATCAAGAAGCCCGGTCGGCCGGATGATTTGTGCGACCACGTGCCCACGCGATTTTTCGCGTTCATACGCCGCAGGAGTCGCCGACGTATAGATAATTTGGCCGACGCGCGCGTCGAATTCATCGAAGGTGAGCGGCCGGTTATCGACCGCGCTCGGCAAACGGAACCCGAACTCGACGAGCGTATTTTTGCGCGCCCGGTCCCCTGCCGACATGCCGGCGATTTGCGGCAGGGTAGCGTGGCTTTCGTCGATGATGGTAAGGAAGTCGGGCGTACCGTCTTCCTTGTGCGGAAAATAATCAAGCAGCGTGTACGGCGGATCGCCGGCGTTGCGGCCGTCGAAATGGCGCGAGTAATTTTCGATGCCGTTGCAATAGCCGATTTCCCGGATGAGTGCGAGGTCGTGCTGCGTCCGGCGCTTCAGCCGCTCGGCTTCAAGCGTCTTGCCCGCGCGCTCGAACCTCACGAGCTGTTCCTTAAGCTCGATCTTGATATCGGCCACCGCGCGGTCGCGCTCGTCTTCCGCGGTTACATAGTGCTTGGCCGGAAAAAGAAAAATCGCCGTTTCAGGAGCTTCCTTCTCCGCCCGCGTGATCGCGTCGATGATGCGCACGCGGTCTATTCTGTCTCCGGAAAATTCTATCCGGTACAACACGCGCTCGCCGGTCGGCATCACTTCGACCGCGTTTCCGAGCGCGCGGAATTGCCCGGGCGAAAGATCCGCATTCGTGCGTTCGAAGTAGAGCCGCACGAGCTCGCGAATGAGCTCGGCGCGATTCTTGCGAATGCCGGGCGCGAGCTCAAGATGCACCTTGCGATATTCCTCCGGGCTGCCGAGGGCGTAGATGCATGAGACCGAAGCGACGATGATACAATCGCGGCGGGTAAGCAGCGCCTGCGTCGAAGCGTGGCGCAGGCGGTCTATCTCTTCGTTTATCTGCGCCTCTTTTTCGATATAGGTGTCCGAATGGGGAATATACGCCTCCGGCTGATAATAATCGTAATAGGAGACAAAATAATGAACCGCGCTTTCGGGAAAAAATTCGCGGTACTCGGCGGCAAGCTGTGCCGCCAGCGTCTTGTTGTGCGCAATAACGAGCGCCGGCATTTGCGAACATTCGATGACATTTGCAACCGTGAATGTTTTGCCGGAACCGGTAACACCAAGAAGCGTCTGGTGCCTTGCGCCGCCTGCGACGCCTTTTGCAAGGGCCTCTATCGCCTGAGGCTGGTCACCGGCTGGCTTGAAGGGAGACTCTATCTTAAATTCCATTGACAGAGTATAACATTTTGATCTTTACATAAAAAGAAAAAGAGATAGGACGGCTCCGCAGAGGAAACGGAGCCGCCCATACCAAGCTACTCTGTTCGAGAGGGGAGATTCTCGATAATGAAGATTAGCCCGGTCGCTGAATCGTAACAAATGAACCAAAATCTTCAATGAAGATTTCCACAAGACCAGAAAACGCTTACTTTGCAAGGTAGGTTGTAAGAAACGCATCGCGGAATGTTTCGAAATTGCCGTTCAAAATAGATTCGCGGATGCGCGCGGTGAGCCGTACCAAAAAGCGCATATTGTGCGCCGACGCCAAGACTGGCCCGAGCATCTCGCGAGATCTAAAAAGATGATGAAGATACGCCCGCGTATGATGCACGCACACGAAGCAGTCGCATGTTTCGTCTACGGGCGCGAAGTCGAACCGGAACGCCGCAGCCGAGATATTTATTTTTCCGCGCGCGGTGTACAGCGTACCGGTGCGGCCGTTGCGCGTCGGCAAGACGCAGTCGAAGGTGTCGACGCCGGCCGCTGCGGCTTCAAATATGTCTTCTGGTTCGCCGACGCCGAGGCCATGCACGGACATGTCGCCTGGAAGCTCGCGGAGCATGTCGAGCGCCGACTGCAGCGAATCATCGCCGTATTTGTGGCTGAAGGATCCGCCGAGCCCGAAGCCGTCGAAGCCCATTTCCCCTATCGCGCGGGCGCTCTGTCGGCGCAGATCGTCGAATTGTCCGCCCTGGCCAATGCCGTAGATGAATTGGCTTTGATTTTTTTCAAAATTCTGGCGATGCGCGGCAAGCGAACGCGCTGCCCATCGATGCGTGCGTTCCATCGCCTCTTGTTGATACGCGCGGTCGGCATCGGGCGCGGTGCACTCGTCGAACGCAAATATAATGTCCGCGGCAAGCGCGTGCTGAATCTCGATCGAGCGCTCCGGCGTAAACCGATGAAGAGAGCCGTCGAGATGCGAGGTAAACGTAACGCCATCCTCGTCGACGATGGCGAGCTTGCCGTGGCTTGCGGCGAGGTTCTCGTCATAGAGCGTCGGATGCTCAAGGTCCACTCTTCGCTCAAGGCTGTCGAGATCGGATCTTAGGCCATCCGACGTCTCAGCGGCCACTGAAAATTTTGAAATTTTCTTTCCAAACCCTGTGCCGAGCGAA
Organism: Minisyncoccia bacterium; assembly: GCA_050730975.1. GTDB lineage: Bacteria > Patescibacteriota > Minisyncoccia > Phycocordibacterales > SBAW01 > JAKALC01. The sequence goes on along the minus strand of JBOHOA010000012.1, from coordinate 936 downwards.
AATACCTGGAATCCGCCAGAGTCGGTCATGGTGGGCCCCTGCCAGCCCATGAATGCTCCTACCCCTCCCGCTTTTTCCACGGCCTCGAGGCCCGAAAGGTAGAGATGATACGTATTTGCAATCAAGACCGGAAGGCCGACCGCAGCAAGCGTGTCCAAAGATAATCCTTTGATGGTCGCCTTGGTGCCAACGCCCACAAACGCCGGCGTCTCTATCGCGCCGTGCGGCGTGCGTATCACGCCAGCCCGCGCTTGCGCGCCCGGCAGCTTTTTTTCTATACAGAACGATATCGGCCGCTGCATGAGAGCGACTATACACTGCCCTGCCGCGCGAAGCTATTCGCTATTGCGCTGGCGTGCCCGACGCGGATTGGATGCCGATGAGTTTGACGTCGAACGTGAGCGTCGAATTCGGCGGAATGGGTCCCACTTGCTGACTTCCATAACCGAGCGACGGCGGAATAGTGAGGATGCGCTCACCGCCGACCTTCATACCGACGAGCCCCTGATCCCAGCCGGCAATCACCTGATTCGCGCCGAGCGTAAAGCAGAACATTCCGGCCGCAGGGCATCCGGGCATGACATCGGTGTGCGCGCTCGACTGATCAAAAATGGTACCGTCGGCGAGTTTGCCGATGTACTCGACAGCAACCACATCGCCCGGCTCGGCCGTGGCGCCGGTGCCGACCGAAACATCCTGAACCTGAAGGCCTCCTGAATCACCGTTCATAGAATTAGTTGGTGTCGATGCGGATCCGGAAGTTGCCGATGCGTTCACCGCTGCGGCGTTCCCTGACCCTGAGGCCGAGAGTCCGCGCAAATAATTAGGAAAAAAGAAAAACACCGCGACCACGGCCAAACCAAGCACAACGGCGATACCGGTATAGAGCGTTGACGAATTCATATCTTGTTTGCGTAAGCTCTATCGTACCGATTC
>JBOHOA010000011.1:0-11661 GCA_050730975.1 Minisyncoccia bacterium | reverse complement strand
TCTCCACATTCTTTGGGCGGTTCGGAAAGACGATGTGATTTTTCTGCAGCGCACCATCTATAACAAATATTTTCTCGTACTCATTGTCGTTTATCGTTTCATAACGCGCCGCAAAATGGTATTCGACTTTGACGATGCCGTGTATGTACATTCGCCGTTCCGCACGAAATTGCTCTGCCGCATCTCTGATGCAGTCATTGTCGCATACTACACGTCCGAGGAGTGGGCGCGCGCGTACAACAAGAACGTGTATATGATCCCCACCTCTATTCCGTTTGGGATGTTTTCGAAGGAACGCAAGAAGTTAGCCGCGATGCCTGATGAGTGGCTAATTGGATGGATTGGCAACGGCGTCGACCAACTTGTCAATCTGAAGCTCCTCGCGCCGGCGTTTACGGATTTGCTCAAGCACGGTCGACGATTTAAGTTTCGCATTATCGGCGCGCTCGGCCACAAACCGCTCTATGACTTTTTCATCGAACTGCTCGGCGACAAGGCAGAGTTCGTCGACGCGCTCGATTGGACGAGGCCGGAAACAGTTATAGAGGAAGTGAAAAAGTTCGACATCTCCGTGGTGCCGCTGGTAAGGAATGAGTGGAACCGAGGAAAGTATAGCTTAAAAGCGCTAGAGTCGATGTCGCTCGGCATCCCAACTGTTATTATGGGAACCGAAGGTGCCGCACACGTGATCCAAAATGGCATCAACGGATTTTTGGCCACGACGACGCAAGAATGGGTGAGCGCGCTTGTGCGCATCATGGATATGGACGCGGCGACCTACGCCGGAATGGGCGAGCGCGGCCGGCAGACCGTGAAGGAAGGATACTCGTTGGAGGTAAACGTGCCGAAGATAAAGAATATATTAGAGACGATCTAAACTTTGTATTATGGACGCTCTCTTCACCTATCCGGCGAAAATATCCAGTATCATTTGCAGCGAAGGGGTGGGCGGAATTTTGTCGCGCGTGCGAGGGCGACTGTCGCCTCGTCGAAAGGGCGAGAATCTGGAATTGCTACGCAATGATATTTACGATTATTCAGACCAAGACCTCAAAAAAAATCGGAAACTAATCGCGGCGTATGAAGCTCTACCGGAATTCAAACCGACGCTCGTCAATTGGTTTGTGCCTGGCAGTATCGGTCATCCAATGGGCGGTATGAACACTATTTATCGATTCGCGAGATTTATGCGCGAGCAAAAGGAAGTAAAAAATAATTTCATCGTGACGGGTGCCGCACATCAGGAGCGCAGCGAAATCCTCAAATATGTCTCTCAAAAGGTGCCGGACGTTTCCATCGAAAATATTTTCCAAGTAAGAACAAAAAAGGATTTGTATGACCTTCCCGATAGCGATGCGGTTATCGCAACCCGATGGGACACGGCGTTGTACGCGCTTCATGTCGATAAGACCTGTGCAAAATTCTATTTTTTACAGGATTTTGAGCCTATGTTTTCCCCTGCAGGTATTGCTTCGGCGCTTGCCGAAGCGACGTATCGTTTTGGATTTATTGGCATTGTTAATTCAAAAGGACTGTACGAAATATACAAACAATATACCCCTCATAGCACCTATTTCACGCCGGGTGTAGACAAAGAAATCTATTATCCTGCTGTTATTGAACCACAAAAACATACCGTCAGCCGCCCGATAAGTATAATTTTTTACGGACGCCCGGGCATTCCGCGCAACGGTTTTGAGCTCGGGATAGAGGCTCTCAAGCGTATCAAACAGATGCACGGAGACGCCGTTAAGATTTATTCTGCCGGCAGGAGTTGGGACGAAGAAAAATATGGCGTCAAAGGAATCATCAAGAATGTTGGAATGCTTTCAGATCTTCATGCTGTAGCCGAACTATACAGAAAAAGTGATATCGGATTAGTATTTGTATTCACCCGCGGACCCTCATATCAAGGCATAGAATTTATGGCGTCGGGCACTGCGGTCGTTACTAATTTCAATCCATCGGGGACATGGTTGCTAAAAGATAAGGAGAATTGTCTATTTGCCGAACCAACGGTGAGTGACGTGACCGATAAGATAGATCGACTCGTCAAAAGTGAAACACTGAGGAAAAATCTTGCACAAAACGGCATCCGTACCGCGCGAACTCTAGAATGGAACAGAGAGTGGGAGAAAATATGGCAATTCATAGCGGATAAAACTACATCTACTCCCTAGTAGGCCGCGCCGGAGCGGTTCATAGAGCGCACGTAGAGCACGTAGTTGAGCGCCGGCCCGGCAAAACGCGTGAGCGTGAGTGCCACGACGAGCCCGAGGACGCCCCAGAAATAGACGCCGATGGTGAGCGCGAAAATCCAGAGAATGGACATGCTGATGCTGCCCATATACTGCTCGCGTACTTTTTTCTTTGCTGTAAGATACGAGCCGGCGGGCGTGAAGATGACTGTGAGATAGGAGAGTGCGTAGATTTGCGAATACATGACCGAATCAGTGTAGTTCGGGAAGAAAATTTTATAGACAAACGGCGCGACCGCGATATAGAGCGCGACCATCGCGATGCAAAAGATCGTGAGGATGAGTGTTTTGCTCGCCATGCCGCGGCGGATTTCGTCGTCGGGGCGATTGGCAAATTGCGCCTGGATCATTTTGTCGAGCGCTTTCAGCGGCCCTTTGGTTTGGTCGGGAATCGCGATCGCGAAGTTATAAATCGCGAGCTTGATTGGCCCCACAAAATGGAAAAGCAGTATTTGGTCGAGGTTGCCGGCAAGCCCGGCGAGAATGCTGATAACGGAGAGGTGTTTGCCGTACGAAAGCATCTCGGGATCGGTTTTTTGCGGATCGGGCCGATACCGGCGCACGATGTGCCAGTAAAGGAAGAGCGTGGCTATGGTATTGGCGGCAAAATACACTGCCGCGAGCGCGAGCGGATTTTTGGTGATAAAGATGGTGGCAATGAGTGCGCCGGTCGCAAGTGCGGTTTCGATGACGCTGAAATAGAGATTGGCGCGGCGAAAATCTTTTTTGGCGTTCAGATACGCTCCGGATAGGTTAGCGCTCGCAAGCACGGGCGATAGGCAGCCGCCGATAAGAATACCGAAGGCGAGCATCGGATTGTCGAGGAAAAAATAGTAGCTAGCGACGACGAACGCGCCGAGAAATACGAGAACGCTCCAACGCAGGTTTAGCCAAAATCCTTCGTACAATGCGCCGTCGAATCCGCTCGCGATGGATTGAAATACCGCGGTGCCGAGGCCGGCGAGCGAAAAGGTCGAGATGAGCGCCACCGCGGCGATAATATATTTATAGTCACCGTACGCATCCTTGGGAAAGAAATGCCCCACCACGACAGCGAGAGCAAACGAGCACAGCGACGAAGCAAATTGCCCGACGAGCGACCACGACCAGCCGGAAAAAAGGTACACCATATCGGTCTTGGTGTACCGCTCGGTTCTGCGCAAAAGCGTCACTAATTTTTCCCGTGCTCCCGCGAGCATCGCCCCATACTACTATAGAACCTTTATACACGGCTGCCGGTTGCTTCGGCTCTGGCGGGTGGTATAGTTGCTGCTATGACGTACACCAAGTGGCTGCGCTCTATACTCGTGGTTGGCGTTTTCGCTTCTCTTCTTATACCGTTCATTATCGCTAACGGCGCGCTGTTTCCGAACATGTTTTTCCCGTTCATTACGGGCAAGAATTTCACGTTTCGCATCCTCGTCGAAATCCTCTTTGGTCTGTATGTGCTTTTGGCGCTGCGCGACCCGAACTATCGGCCGCGGTTTTCGTGGGTCTTGGTTGCAGTCGCGGCCTTTACGCTGTGGGGCCTGGTCGCCGTCATCTTCAGCGTTGATCCGGATAAAAGTTTCTGGAGCAACTTCGAGCGCATGGAGGGCTACATAACCGTGCTTCACCTTTTTGCCTATTTCCTTGTCGCCGCAGCGGTACTCAATGCCGAAAAGCTCTGGACGTGGTATTTCCGGCTCTCCGTTCTTGCGAGCGTCATCATGAGTTTTTATGGCATCCTGCAGCTCACCGGCCATATTGCCATAGACCAGGGCGGCGCGCGGCTCGACGGTACACTCGGGAACGCCATTTATCTTGCGGTGTACATGCTGTTCAATATATTTTTCGCGCTCATCCTTATGCATCGCGAATGGAAAAATTTTTCGTTGCGGTGGGTGTATGGTGCTATTGCGATACTCGACGCGGTAATGCTGCTCTTTAGCGAGACCCGCGGCACCATGCTCGGACTTGCGGGCGGTATTTTCGTCGCCGGTATCTATTTTTGGTTCGCCTCGGCCCGCGAGCCGGTCCTTCACCGCGCACGCACATGGACGCTCGCGGGCCTCGTGGTGTGCGTCATTTTAGCCGGCGGATTTCTGGCGCTCCGGCACGAGCCGTTCATACAAAAAATCCCTGGCATAGACCGCCTCGCAACTACGTCGCTCTCCAACCCGGAGACAACGACACGCCTCGTCATCTGGGGTATGGCCTGGCAAGGTTTTCTCGAGCACCCCATAACCGGCTGGGGGCAGGAGAATTTCAGTTTTGTCTTCAATAAATTTTATCAGCCGCAGCTCTATGGGCAGGAGTCGTGGTTCGACCGCGCGCACAACGCCTATCTCGACTGGCTTATAAACGGCGGCGCGCCCGGATTCTTGCTCTTCATTTCGCTTTTTGCGACGTCCTTGTGGGCGGTCGCACGCGCGCGGGAGCGTTCGACTATCGAGCGCGCGCTTCTCTTCGGACTCATCGTCGGCTTTGGCATCCACGAAATATTCGTGTTCGATAACATCGTAAGTTACCTGCAATTTTTCGCCATATTGGCTCTTGCACACGGCCTTTCGGAGCGGCCAATGCCGCGATCCATTACATTCTCCCGCCCGCTTTCCGAAAATGGCATGGCGGTTGCCGCGCCCATTGTCGCCATAGTCACCATCGGACTCGCGTGGTATCTGAACGCCCCGGGCATTGCGAGCGCGCAGGATCTTATCAAGGCGCTCACGCCCGATCAGCAAACCGGTCAGCCTGATCCGTCGACGAGTCTCGTGTACTTTAAGCAGGCGCTCGCGAAGGGTCCATTGGGGCAGCAGGAAGTTACTGAGCAGCTTCTGCAGGCGGCCGTTGCGATCGCGCAATCTTCTTCGCCGGATCCGACCGTGGTCCAGGATTATTACACGACCGCCGAAACCGCTATAGAGAATCTCACCAAGATCCGCCCGCACGACGCGCGTCTCGAGCTTTTCTGGGGGTCGTTTCTCGCGTCCTTCGGGCAAAGCGCGCAGGCCGAGCAAGAATTGAAAGCCGCGCTCGCCGATTCGCCAGACAAGCAGCAAATTATGTTCGAGCTCGCATTGGATGTGTATGCGCAGGAAGGCGACTACAAAGATGCCGCGGCGACGCTTAAGCAGGCCTACGAACTCGATACGAAAGACGACGACGCGCGCGTGTATTATGCCGCGGCGCTCTTCGACGAGGCCGGAGGCGCTACCTCGACCGCCGACCAGTTGCTCGATGAGCGTTACGGCACCACGACGGTCGACAACGACGTCTTGCTCTCCGCCTATTACACGACCAAGCAGTACGGGCGCGCCGAAGCCATACTTGATGCCCGCATTCAGAAGGACAAGACCGATGCGCAAAGTTGGGTCGAACTTGCCGGTATTGAATATCAAGCAGGACAAAAAGATGCTGCCATAGCCACGCTTAAAGCCGCTGAGGAGGCCGACCCGGCTGATGCCTCGCAAATCGATCAGCTTATTCAGGAAGTACAGAGCGGACAAGTAAGCGGATAAGATATATAGAAAAACCGGTACAATATACAGACCGTTTTGTGGGCGGGAGATTCATTCCCACCAATTATTTTCAAGTTCACCGGCGCTCTGGAGTCGGATAGTATAGGCAGATGCGTGTTGAGGAACATATTCCGCTTGGCGCCCTAACCACGTTCGGCATCGGCGGGCCGGCGCGATTTTTTGCGCACGTAAAAGATATTAGGGATCTCTCGGAAGCGGTCGCGTTCGCACAGGCAAAGGGCGCGCCGCTTTTTATTCTCGGCGGTGGTTCAAATGTTTTGATTGCCGACAAGGGATTTTCGGGGCTCGTTGTCAAGGTTGAAATGCGGGGCGTAGCGGTTGAAATGAATCCCGAGGAGACACCTTCCAAAGCTAAGGAGTCACCTCGGGATTCGGCAGCACATGACCCCGTTCTTCTTATTGCTTCCGCGGGGGAGCCGTGGGACGCGCTCGTCCTCAACGCGGTTCATGAAAACTTGTGGGGCATCGAAAATCTCTCCGGCATCCCGGGTACGGTCGGCGGCGCCGTGGTGCAAAACATCGGCGCGTACGGCGCGGCAATAAGCGAAGCACTAGAGTGGGTCGAAGCCTATGATATTGCGTCGGGAGCAATTACTCGCCTCAAAAACGCTGAATGCGCGTTCGGCTACCGCGACAGTATTTTTAAGCATCGGCCGCAGCTTATTGTTGTGCGCACGGCGCTCAGACTTTCCATATCGCCGCGCCCGAACCTTTCGTATCGCGACCTGGCGGCGCGGTTCGACGCTTCGACGCCCGCACTTGCCGACATTCGCGATGCCGTTATCGACATTCGCGCCGGCAAATTTCCCGATCTTACGCGCGAAGGCACCGCCGGATCGTTCTTCAAAAATCCGATGCTACCGCTGGAGGAAGCCGAGAAGCTTCGGGCCCGCTACGCAGAAATGCCTTTGTTTTCAATGCCAGAAACACCGCTCTTGAAGGTGCCGCTCGCGTGGCTGCTTGATCACGCGCTCAACCTCACCGGCGCCCGCGTCGGCGGCGCGCGCCTCTATGAGCGCCAGCCGCTCGTTATTGCGGCCGCGCGCGGAACGTCGGCCGCCGACGTTATCGCGCTCGCCGAAATGGTCCGCACGCGCGTGCGCGAACAATGCGGATTCGAAATAAAAGAAGAAGTGCGCGTCATTGCATGACGCCGATGCAAGAATATAGATTCACGATTCAAGATTGAGATCGCGGTGCAAAATCTTGAATCATTATTCGTGAATCTTGAATCACATAAAATTTTTTTGAAAAAATTTTATGTGAGTTATCCACACACATGCAGAAATTTTCTTGCGAGTAAAAAAAACGCGCGCATAATTATCACAGAGCATCGTACAAACGCAGTCACAAAAAATTTTTGTGTGCGCGGGTCGAACGATGCGCCGTCCAAAATTTGCGGCGAAAGCCGCACAACACCATGGCCAAGAAAAAGAAAGCAGCCAAGAAGAAGCGCAAATAATTCCATATCGAAGCGTACGCTTTGTATTGGAATATTCGAAAAAACCGTCCCGACGTCGGGGCGGTTTTTCGTGTGTGCTGCTCTGCGCGAATAGGATACCCTCATTTATATCAGAAACAGCGCGCTTGATTAGCAGTTCGTCAAAACCTATCGATACATCGATGTATTTTTGCGGAAGCGATTGCACGATCGGCTGTATCCGTAAGTGTTTTGGTGTAAGCCCGGAGCGGCGTGCTCGATTAAGCTTGAAATGTAAGGATTTTTTGGTATTCTAACTGGATGGCACTGCTTACCAAAATCTTCGGCGAGCCCGGGGCTAAGTTGCTGCGCGAGGCGGAAAAAATCGTGCCGCGCGTGAATGCGCTCGAGCCCGAAATGCAGGCGCTCTCGAGCGACGCGCTGCGGGAGAAAACCGCCGAATTCCGGGCGCGCCTTGAAGCGGGCGGGACGCTTGAGGACCTCTTACCCCAAGCGTTTGCCGCCGTGCGCGAGGCCGCCGTGCGCACGACGAACTTGCGGCATTTCGACGTTCAGCTTGTCGGCGGCGCCGTGCTGCACTCCCGCGCAATCGCCGAGATGAAAACCGGAGAAGGAAAAACCTTGGTCGCGACCCTTGCCGCGTACCTCAATGCATTACCCGGAAACGGCGTCCACGTCATTACCGTCAATGATTATCTCGCACGCCGCGACGCGGCATGGATGGGGCAGGTGTACGCCGCGCTCGGGCTTTCGGTTGGCGTCATCAACGCCGATGCTTCGTACCTTTATGATTCGTCGCACGTGCAAAAAGAAGAGGACGCCATGCGCGACGAGGAGGGGAGCTTTCGCGTTTTTTATGACTTTTTGCGGCCGTGCACGCGGCGCGAAGCGTATGAAGCGGATATAACCTACGGCACCAATTCTGAATTCGGCTTCGATTATTTGCGGGACAATACGGCCTACGCGCCCGGCGACATCCGCAATCCGCGCGCGTATCACTACGCCATCGTCGACGAAATCGATTCTATTCTCATCGACGAAGCGCGAACGCCGCTCATTATTTCCGCGCCGAGCGCCGATTCCGACGAAATTTATCGCACGTTCGCACGGCTTGCCGAGCATCTTCAACCCGAGCGCGATTACGAGGTCGACGAAAAGCATCGCACCGTGCGCCTCACCGACGACGGCGTGTCGCGTGCCGAAAAAGCGCTCGGTATTGAAAATTTGTATACCGAAGGGTCGATGAAGCAGGTGCACCATCTTGAGACCGCGGTGCGCGCGAAAGCGCTTTACCGTCGCGACAAAGAGTACGTCGTCCGCGACGGCAAGGTCGTCATCGTCGACGAATTCACCGGGCGGCTCCAACCCGGACGCCGCTGGAGCGAGGGATTGCATCAGGCGATTGAGGCCAAGGAGGGTGTGGCGGTCGAGAAAGAGTCGCGCACGCTCGCCTCGATAACGTACCAGAATTTTTTCCGCATGTACGAGAAGCTTTCCGGCATGACCGGCACGGCGGCGACGAGCGGGGAGGAATTTTTTAAGGTCTACGGGCTTGAGGTCGTGGTGATTCCGACTAACAAGCCGGTGGTGCGCCGCGACCGCAACGACCTCATCTTTCAGACCGAAGAGGGCAAAATGACTGCGCTCGCGCGCCGCGTGAAGGAGTTGCACGATAAGGGCCAGCCGGTTCTCATTGGCACGGCGTCCATTGAGAAAAACGAACTACTCGCCGCGTACCTCAAGCGAGAAGGCATTCCGCACGAAATTTTGAATGCGAAAAATCACGAACGCGAGGGCGAAATAATCGCGTCGGCCGGAGAAAAAGGCCGCGTTACCGTGGCGACCAACATGGCCGGCCGCGGCGTCGATATCAAGCTCGGGGGTGCCCTGGCGAGCGGCGATGATCACCAGAAAATAGTGTCGCTCGGCGGCCTCGCCGTTATCGGCACCGAGCGGCACGAGGCGCGGCGTATCGACAATCAGCTGCGCGGCCGCTCAGGCCGCCAGGGCGATCCGGGCGAAACGCAGTTTTTTGTGTCGCTCGAGGATTCGCTCATGCGCGTCTTCGCGCGCGACATGCTCTCCGGCCTCATGGGCCGTTTCGGCATTCCGGAAGACGAGCCGATTGAGCACGGACTCGTCTCCAAGGCGCTCGAAACCGCGCAGACCAAAATAGAAGGATTCAATTTTGACGCGCGCAAGCACATCCTCGAATATGACGACGTCATGGACAAACAGCGCGCGGCCGTGTACGCCATTCGCCGGCGCGTGCTCGTCGGATCACAAGACGATGTCGCCGAGGCATTGCAAGAAATCGTCGCGCACGCGCCGGTGCCCGTGCCGCCCGAAGTATTCAATCCGGAAGATGAGGGGGAAGAGCGGCTCGTCGAGCAAGTTACCGAGTCGCCGGCGCAGATTTTAGAAAAGAAAGAAGCTGAACTCGGCCGCGAAAAGTTTCTCGCGGTGGCGCGGCACCTCATTCTCCAGGCGCTCGATTTTCTTTGGATGCAGCATCTTGAATCGATGGAGTATCTGCGCGGTTCGGTCAACTTGCGCGCGTATGGTCAGCGCGATCCATTAGTTGAGTATCGCAGGGAGGGTTTGCGGCTTTACCGCGAGCTTGAGATGGAGCTTGCGGCGCGCGTGCTCGATGTGATCGAAAAAATCACGCCCGAAAATATGCCAGCGCCCGCTCCGCAGCCCGCGCCCGCAGTTACGCTCAACATCCCGAACCCCGCGCTCGTCGCGGCGCAAGGAAATCGCCCGGGCGCCACTGCATCAAACAACGAACCCGGCAGGAACGACCCATGCCCCTGCGGCTCCGGCAAAAAATGGAAAAACTGCGGCCTCAAAAACGCGCCGGAACATCAGGCATTGATGGCGGCAAAAAAGTAGGCGATACTGGCGCAATGGACATACGTATCGTCAAAGCGCCCATTCCGTTTGTCGAGGTTGAGCATGTGGCGTTGGAGCAATTCGGCGACGTCATCAAAGCCGTTGTCGACGTTGAGCAAGGAGTGATGGCGCTCGGGCCCGAGATGCATGCCGAAGGCGAAACCCTGCTCATGGAGCAGGAAGGATCAAAGCGCGAACACACCTGGGGCATCAATCTATACCCCGCCAAGAGAGGCGAAGATTTTTTGGAATTCGATTCGATGATCAACCTTAAGCCGGCGCAAGGGAATCGTTCGCGTGACATCGAAGATGCGACGGTGCGAGCCAAAATAATCGCTATCGTCGGCAAACTCGTACAAAAATAACTATGGCGTTTCAGCATTCATCTGCAGCGGGAGGAAAATGGGGCGAGCTTTCGCTCATGGAGCAGCTCGGCAATATCGGGAGCGAAGTGGGACGCGCCGCAAAATGGCAGGGACGTGATGAAAAGATTTTCAACGGTGCGGCCGAGCGCGCGCTCGAGCTCTTTGACTTAACGCTTGAGGACGAGCGTTGGCGCGGCGCGCGCAGACGCGAAATAGGCATTGCCCGCGAGGTGTTTTGCGACGCGCTTTTTGGCGGACCGCTCTACCAGAGCACGCTTCCGGATCTCGAGCGCTACTTTTTCCCCTACGCGCTCCTGGCTCGCGCGTAGCGCGCTCGTTTCTGATAGTATATGGAAAATGCGGACTAAAGGGGACACAAGAACACCAACATGTAATGGCGCAAAAAGTGCGTGCCTAAATCTTTATGGAAGAGCCGGTTGAAGGCGGATGTCTGTGCGGCGTTATCCGGTATCGACTTGAAGGCGAACCGGCTGCTGAAGGTGCGGGATATTGTCATTGTCGCAGATGTCAGCGCTCTGGCGGAGCGCCCGTAATTGCATGGGTGACTTTTCCAAAGGGTGCCCTTACGTTTACCAAAGGTGAACCGAAAACATTTCAATCTAGCCCCAAGGCGATACGACAGTTCTGTCCCGATTGCGGAACCCAATTGGTATTTACCTATACCGAAGGTCCTGACGACCTCGATATCTCGATCGTGAGCTTAGATGATCCTTCCATATTTAAACCAACCTATCACATTTGGACCTCAAGCCAAATTCCCTGGTTCAATGTTGCCGACAATTTGCCTCGGTATCCTGATGACGGGAACGATTTTTCTCCCTACAAATAGCCGGCGTACAAAAAATAGTGAGGAAGAGCGTCAGAAGATGATAGTGGAAATGAGTAGATAGAAAATAATCTCTCAGCTCCCAAAAACAGATGCTAGAATTTGAACATGGGTTGGTTGGGAAATATAGCAGCAACTATTCTCCTACTTTTTGGTAGTATTTTTGGTGTTCATTCATCGCCTCAAGCATCCTCTACCGCCCAAACTTCCGGTTCGGTGCAGGCTTCAACTAGCTCGATCTCCATTAAAACAAAAAACTTTTCTTCATCCACAATTGCAAAAACGCATTCCGCGATTGAGCAAAATATCCCAAAAACGAGCAATACAGACAAAC
>JBOHOA010000010.1:0-2322 GCA_050730975.1 Minisyncoccia bacterium | reverse complement strand
GCGCTTGCGTACTCGGAAATGCTACAATACCCTTCGCCAGCATAACGCCAACCGCAGCGCTTGGCGCAATCGCAGGCGCTTCAAAAGTGAGGATAGCGTGGCGCACCGAGCCGTCGCTGTTGGTTGCTTTCACGTCCATCTGCACGGGATAGTTGGTACCGCCGATACGAGCAACCAAAGAATCAGAAGGCTCGACGTCCCCATCCTGGAATACTTCTCCAAACGTAACATAACCTGCCGCCTCAGTAGTGCCTCCTGTGTTTTGAAGGTCAAGGCCCACTATGTCGCCTGATTGGGTTGGCTGCGGCACGGAAGGTGCGTAATCGATCTGATCCGCCGAAGCAGTCATAGGGATTAGCAACGCGGCACCGATAACAAACGCAAATGCGGAGGATACGAAAATGAATAAACGAGTATGCATAAAAAATATAGAGTTAATTGCAATTCAGTACGCACCAACAGTGCGCCATGCCATTGAAACTATAGCACTAGGTAATCGCGCGCAAGAAGCGGAGCAGAATAGGCTGTGGATATCGTGACGAACGATAGAGCGATCGGATAAGCCGAGTGGCGCTGCAAAATTTACTTCACTTTTTATGTGCGCGCGAACAAACGTATCTTTTGCTTCAAAAACGTAGTCATGGCCGCCACGGCCGGAGCCAAAAATCTGTACGGCGCGGCTTCATGCGGCAGCTCGGCAATACCCTTCCCTATGCTCTCTTTATATATGAGCCGGAGGTCGGTATTAATATGGATAACCGCAATTCCTGCCTTGACCGCTTCAGAAAACTCTTCATCTGACGATCCTGATCCTCCGTGCAAAACCATCGGTATACCCAATGTTTGAGCCAATTCTCGGATACGCGAGATTGATAATTTTGGCTGTCCGGTTGTTACGATTCCATGAATGTTACCGACCGCAGGAGCGAACGCGTCGATTCCAGTAGCCTCAATAAATTTTTTTGCGTCTTCCGGCTTAGTCATTAGCTCTTCGGTAATCGCTGCTCCCTCGGGTATTTTGTCTATGACCTGACTCGACTGACCGATATAGCCAAGCTCGCCTTCTACCATGACGTCACGGCCCGACGCACGCGCATACTCCACACACGATTTTACGAGCGCTATATTCTGCTCTACTCCGAGCTTTGCACCGTCAACCACAATAGAATCGACCCCGGCATCGATAGCTGCCTTGGCTTTTTCGAGCGAATACGTATGATCGGCATTGAGAAATAGATCTATCCCGTCGCTTTGATATTGATCGACGAGCGCCCGTGCATGTGCCATGGGGAAAAACCCGCGCTCTCCTTCGGAGAGTCCGACGATTACCGGTAAATTGGACTCCTTTGCAGCCGCAGCAATGGCCTTGAGCTGATTGGAATCTGACATATTAAAGTGCCCGAGTGCGTGGCCGCTTTCGCGGAAGTTACGCACCGTTTCGCGTAATGTTTTCATGGTGGTAGTATAACACTATGACGACAACACAACTTGACTTCATCGCCATTGGCGACACCACGGTCGATGAATTTATCAAACTCAAAGAGGCGCACGTGTACTGTGACGCTGGCCACGAAGAGTGCGAGATAGCGATGAAATGGGGCGATAAACTCCCCTTCGAATTCTCCGTTTTGGTGCCGGGTGTCGGCAATGCCGCCAACGCCGCGGTAGCCGCCGCGCGCCTCGAACTTCGCAGCGGATTCGTATCCAACATCGGCAAGGATCGGTACGGTGAAGAGGTACTCGAAGCGTTCAAGCGCGAAGGCCTGGATACTACACATGTTCAAATCAACGACGGCATTCCGACGAACCATCACTACGTGCTGTGGTTTCAGGCCGAGCGCACCATTCTTATAAAGCATGAAGCGTATCCGTACGCGATGCCGGAGAATTTTTCTTCGCCGAAGTGGATTTATCTTTCATCGATAGGCGATCATTCAGAAAAATTCCATGACGATCTCGCGGCGTGGCTCGGCGAGCATCGCGAGACCAAACTCGCCTTCCAGCCCGGCACGTTCCAAATGGAAATGGGCAAGGACAAGTTGAAAGAAATATACGCCGCCTCTGAGCTCGTCGCGTGCAACAAAGAAGAAGCCGAGCGCATTTTGGAAATCGGCGAGACCGACATAAAAGAGCTGCTCAAAAAGATGCACGGCCTCGGCCCTAAGATTGTCATAATAACCGATGGGCCGAACGGCTCGTACGCCTCCGACGGTACGCACCTCTTCAAAACTCCGATGTACCCGGACCCGAAGCCGCCGCTCGACCGCACTGGCGCGGGAGACGCATGCACGTCAACGATTGTCGCGGCGCTAGCGCTTGGGC
>JBOHOA010000009.1:0-9715 GCA_050730975.1 Minisyncoccia bacterium | reverse complement strand
CCGCAGTATGCTACAGCGGCCCCTCGCGCGATTCACCTTTAAGCAGCTGCTCATATATATAGTAGTGGCGGCGGCGATACTCGCCTTCCTCGGCTACGGCGTGTTCGAGGCGCGCTTCCTTATCGAGGGCCCGAAGATTACCGTGCTCACGCCAAAAGATGGCGCCGCGGTCGGCGGACCGCTCATCACCATTGCCGGCAACGTGCAGAACACGGCATTTTTTTCCATAGACGGCCGTCAGGCGTTCGCCGACGAGCAGGGAAATTTTTCAGAAACTCTCACACCCGCGCCCGGTTACGACGTCGTTGAAATCGCGGCAAAAGACCGTTTCGGCCGGACGGCGGAAACCGACCTTGAGATAACCGTGCTGCCGGAGTGCATGGCCTCATAAAAACGCCAGACCGCCCTGTGCTATACTTGCCGCATATGGCAACAAAAGAAAAGCCGGTGAAGGCAAGTTCGGACAGCGCGATAGACGCGGCGATCCGGGAAATCAAGACCAGGTTCGGCGACGAAGCTATTTTAAAACTGGGCGACGCGCCAAAAGTCGACGTCGATGTTATTCCTTCCGGATCCGTCGGCCTCGACTGGGCGCTCGGCATCGGCGGCTATCCGCGCGGACGCATCCTCGAGATCTTTGGTCCGGAATCGAGCGGCAAAACGACGCTCGCGCTTCATGCCATCGCCGAAGCGCAGCGGAAAGGCGGCGTGTGTGCGTTCATCGACGCCGAACACGCGCTCGATCCGGAATACGCGCGGCGCATCGGCGTCAAGATAAACGATTTGCTCGTGTCGCAGCCGGACACCGGCGAGCAGGCGCTCGAGATAGTCGAGTCGCTCGTTAGAAGCGGCAAAATCGACGTCATTGTCGTCGACTCGGTCGCGGCGCTGACGCCAAAAGACGAAATCGAGGGCGAGATGGGCCAGCACCAGGTCGGCAAACAGGCGCGCCTCATGAGCCAGGCCTTGCGCAAACTCACCGGCATCGTCTCCAAGAGCAAGACGATCGTCATTTTCATCAACCAGATCCGCATGCAAATCGGCGTTATGTTCGGCAATCCCGAAACCACGACCGGCGGCAAAGCGCTGAAATTTTATACGAGCGTGCGGCTCGACATCCGGCGCATCGCGCAGATAAAAAAAGGCGACGAAGTCGTCGGCGGACGGCATCGCATCAAGGTGGTCAAGAACAAAGTCGCGCCGCCGTTCCGCACCATCGAATTTGATTTGCTCTACAACGAAGGCGTGTCGCGCGAAGGTGAACTTCTCGCGCTCGGCGAAAAACTTGGCGCAGTCCAAAAAAGCGGCGCATCGTATGCCATGGGCGACATCAAGCTCGGCCGCGGTTACGACGCGTCACGCACGTTTTTGCGGGAAAACAAAAAAGTCGCGGCTGATTTGCTCAAAGACATCCGCACGCGCCTCGCCGCGCAAGCCGCCGGCAGCGCCGCAAGCACGCGCCCACACGAAGAAGAAGACGAGAAGCCGGACGGAGATTGAACACGGCTTAATTGACAAACCTACCCCTAGCACGCATGCTGCAAAATGGACTAGATCTGACCTGAGGAGGAACGGATGAGTGTCAGAGGTCTGTTTTGGGCTGCTGTTTTTGTAGGAACAGCCGCCACCGCGCACGCAGCCGGACTTGCTTCGTATAGCGCGAAGTATTCGGTACAACTTCCTGGTGCGTCCGGAGCAACCGGCTCGATGACGAGGTCGGTCGTCGAGCAGAAGTGCGGGGTTTGGACGGGACACGAGACGCTATCTATCAAGTATCCCCACCCCGGCATCTTCCAATCGATGACTAGCACGACTTCGGGCGCGGAGAAAAAAGATGGGACGCACTTTGACCAAACCCACACACTCACGAGGACCTCAGTCACAAGCTCGATATCCAAGACCGTCACATCAACGGACACGGTACATTTAACCAGGCCGGCCGGCACGCTGAATGTGCTCCTGCCCATGCAGGCGCAGCGGGCTATAATCACCGCAGCAGAAAGCGACGTACACAAGTTTTCATTCTCCGTGGTCGGCTCGAATGGACATATAATCAGAGACGACATTGTTATCGGGCGGCAGATCAATCCGGACGAACACGCGCCACCACTTCTGCACCGACCCGGCTGGCAAATCGGCATCACCGAACGCAAAAACGTCGACGTCGTCCTGCAGAGCACGGAAATAATGCTCGATAACGGCATCGTTCTTAAAGACGTCGTACATTATCCAGTATCAATGATTATACGACTTACCAGAGTCGAGTCCCTACCGGCATGCCGGCAATGAATATGCTCTCGGTTTAATACCCCTCATCTGCGGGGTATTTTTTCTACGCAACGAAACGGCCAAAGAGTGGGGCGCGGCGCGCGAGGTCTATCGAAAATGACGCGGCGGCCAGCAAGATTGCCACGAGGCCGCATTGCACGAGGAGCGTCGTGTGCTCGACGGCCGTGAGCGCGAAGATGGGCAGGCCCGCGACGCCGACCGAAAACAAATTGTGCAAAACATTCGGCACCGACACTACGCTCGCAATCACACCGAGCGACGCGACGAGTACATACCCACGAACGGCAGCGCGGCTCGTAAGCCGGCGCGCGACATATATCGCGCCGACGCTTGCCATAACTTTTCGTTCGATGTCGGTTTCCATATTCGCTTTTTACAACCCCGCACTTTGATTGATAGTTTCGTACGCTTTACGAAATTCGGCCTTGGCGCGAAAGACACGCGATTTGATGGCACCGACCGACACGCCCTCCTCGTCCGCCATTTCGTCCTGACTCTTACCCTCGATAAAAAATTTCCGCAGCGCGAGCGCGAGGGGCTCGGGAATGCGCGCGAGCACGGAAGCGATTTCGTCCTTAAGCGAGAGTTTTTCAAATTGGCGCAAATCGCGATCCGGAATGAGCGCCCAGAGCTCGTCGTCGAGTTCAACCGTTTCCGCGCGCCGGCGTTTGCGCCGCGCGTATTTGGTGAGCGCCGTGTTGATAAGAATGCGCCAGACCCATGACGAGAACGACGCGCCCTCGACCGGCTGAAACCGCTTCGCATTTAGATAGATTTTTGTGAACGCCTCCTGCACGGCGTCGCGCGCTTCTTCATCGTCGCATAAAATACCGCGCGCTTTGCGTAAAAAAGGCGCCTCGTATCTGCGCACGAGACTCGCAAACAACGCCGGCCGCGAAAGCGACGCTGCGAGAATCTCCTCGTCGCACATCCCTTCCCCTTCGTCGGTTTCGAGATATTCCATGGCTTTACGGTATGCCTTTCTTTGTTAACACGCAACCGCACCGAAAAGTTTCGCCGTTGCGCCGCAGCGTTTTTTAAGTACAATGGCCGAATGCTCGAATATAACGAAATTTTACCAAAAAAAATGATTCTGCTCGACGGCGAGCCGTACGAGGTGCTCGACGCACATGTCTTCCGCAAGCAGCAGAGAAAGCCGGTCAATCAAACCAAGCTGCGCAACATCATCTCCGGCAAAGTTACGGAGCGCTCATTTCATGTGTCCGAAAAAGCCGACGAGGCCGACCTCTCGACGCGAGAGATAAAATTTTTGTACGAAAATCGCGGCGAGTATTGGTTCTGCAATCCGAGCGACCCCAAGGAGCGCTTTTCGCTGCCCCGCGACACGGTGGGGTTCCCCGGACAATTTATGAAAGCTAATTCCGTCGTCGAGGCGCTTTTGTTTGACGGAAAAATAATTTCCGTGCGCGTCCCGATAAAAGTGACGCTCAAGGTTACGGACGCGCCGCCGGCGGTCAAAGGCAACACGGCGCAGGGCGGCACCAAGCAAATTATTCTCGAGACCGGTGCCAGCGTAAACACTCCTCTTTTTATAAACGAGGGCGACTCGGTCATCGTCAACACGCAGACCGGCGAGTACGTAGAACGCGGATAGCAATTGGCGCAAAAATTCTCAAGGTCGGTCCTTTGATGTCTCGTCTTAGGACGGTCCTTGGGAATTTTTTTACTTCACCACGAACGGCAGCAACGCCATGAAGCGGGCCCGTTTGATGGCTTCCGCGAGGTTGCGCTGCCCCGTGGCCGAGAGGCCGGTGCGGCGGCGCGGCATAATTTTGCCGTGCGGCGAGAGAAAACGGCGCAACGTTTCGACGTCTTTGTAATCGAACTCCCGCGCGGGAGCAAAGCTGTTTTTTTCTTTTTCCATAATTTTTTAAAACCACTTCTAACCTTTAGAATGGAATATCGTCCGGATTGATATCTTCTTCCGGGTACGCTATTGCCTCGTCCGAGGCCGGCTTGCCCGAAGTTTTGCCGGTGCCGCCTTCCTCCGAGCGCGGCGAATTATCGCCGCCCTGCCCCGGCCCCACCGAGCTCGGTCCGAATTGGAAATTTTCGAGCACAATTTCGGTACGATACTGCTTGCCCTTTTCGCCTTCCCAACTGCGCGTCTGCATGCGGCCTTCGATAAAGAGCGGCCGGCCCTTTTTGGCATATTGACCGATGACTTCGGCGAGGCGTCCGAACACCACGATGTTGTGGAACTCGGTCGCGTCCTGCTTTTGGCCCTCCTTATCTTTGTAGGTGCGATTGGTGGCGAGGCCGAAGGAAGCGACCGAGGCACCCGACGGAAGCGCGCGGATCTCCGGATCGCGTGTCAGATTGCCGTAGAGAAATACTTTATTCAGATACATAGTAGTAATTTTCAATTTTCAATTTTCAAACTCGCTCCGGTTCACGTTCAGTGATAATTCCGAAATTGAAAACTCGATGTGGGATAGCGGCTGTGTACTACTTAGTAGTATCCTCCTCCACCAATGCGTCGATTGATTTATTAAGCTCCCCTTCGTCGACCGGCCCACGCTCCTCGAGCGCCGCGACCGGCCGCTCGATGACCCGACCCTCCAAACTCTTCGAAGCAAATATGCTTCGCGGCGCCACGGGCGCTTCGCGCGAAGTTTTAATCAAAAGGCACCTAAGCACGTGCCGATCGGCGCGCAGTTTTGTCTCGAACATCTGTACCGCGGCTCCGGCACCCTCTTCGGGCAGCTCGAATTTAACAAAAGAAAAATAGCCGTCCGAATATTTTTCACGCTTGCCCTCCGAGGAGCGCTCGATGCGGTACGCGAGCGAAATTTTCTTCGGCGACTCTTCGGCGAGCACCGAAGCACTGAGCTCGTCGAGCGTTTTGCGCAGACGCGAAAACGCGGCAAGCGCAGCGTCTTCGTCGATAGTAGGTACGAGCAAAAAACCGATTTCGTAGACGGCCGCGTCGTTTTTTGCCTGGTTCGCTTGGGATAAGGTCTCCGATTCGGAGACCTGCGACATTCCTGCCATGCCGACACTCTATCACATCGCCAGATTTTTGCAAGAAAACGTCCTCCGCGCGTTGCGGAGGACTTGCGGGCTCATATGGCGGCCGCGTGCTGGTCGTTCAGTTCCACGCCAAACCAACGATAAAACGGACGCCAGACAAGTCCGTCAAAGTATACACATCGCACGCATTTCGCGCCGGTCGGACCCTTGAATATCTGGCCCCAGAAGTAAATAAACATCGCGCGGCCGCGCGCATCGCATTTCCACTCCTCCGGAATATACTCCGGGCGCTGCAAGAGAGCGTCCAGAATGTTGGGGTGCAGAACAGGGTAGCAGCGAAGTTTCAGCTGCTCGTGTAGGTCGGATGCGGTAATCGTTTTATTATTTTTCTGACGATCGTCGATATATAACTCGACCTTGCAGCCGCCGACCCACAAAACGCCGTCTTTTTTCTCAACCGTTACCCACCCGTGCCCGCCAAGGCCGAGCGGCGTGGCACCGACGTAGGGCGGCGTTGGTTCGGCACCCAGGTTCACCCGAAGATGCGTTTCTTCTCGAAAACGCCGCGGATCGAGACGCGGTGTCGCGATATTCATCAGATTCCTCCTGCACGAATCTCGGACTAATAAATCAGTTCAAGTACGAGCTGTCAAACCTTTCGATAATTCATCTGAATGGGAGCGTTTCAAATCTGTTTTGTCAAATTCCAAAAACGGCCTGCGAATTAAGGATTATTTGGCGGGCTGCGTCGTCGAGAGAGAGATTTTTTACGGCAGCGATTTTCTTAAGCACTTCTTCGACAAAGCAGGGCTCGTTGCGTTTGCCGCGATATGGCACGGGTGCGGCATAGGGGCTGTCGGTCTCGGTGAGGATGCGTTCGAGCGGCACCGCGCGCAGGACCTCGTCATACTCCGCGAACGTCACAACGCCCGAAAACGAAAGATAGCAGCCGAGCTTGAGATACGCCTCGGCGACCTTGAGCGTCGAAGTAAAAAAATGGATGACCGGTTTTCCTTTCAATTCTTTTTCGTGATCGTCGAGAATCCCGAGCATATCCTCGTGCGCATCCACCGAACCCGCCGACGGACGGCAGTGAATGATAAGCGGCTTGTTAATTTCGGCGGCAAGGGCGAGCTGTATCTCGAAGCGCTCGCGCTCTGATTTTTTTTGCGCATCGGTTATCTCGTCGCGGTAATAATCGAGGCCACACTCGCCGATGGCCACCACCTTCGGGTCGGCCGCAAGCGCGCGATAAGCTGCGTCGTCAAAACTTTCTTCGAGGTTGTCGGTCGGATGGAGTCCCACGGCCGCCCACAAAAAATCGCGGGCCCGCGCGAGCTCGAGCGCCGCTTTGCTCTCGCCGAGATCCGTGCCGACCACGATGCCGCCCACCCTTTTTTCCTGCATACGGGAAAACATTGCATCGCGGTCGTCGTCGAAGTGGCGCGCCTGCGGATGGCAGTGTGAATCAAAATAGATCAGTTCCATTATTTTTACTCTTTGCGAGGAAAAAGGTTCTCGGGTTTTTTGTTGGCGAGGATCGCAGCTGTGAGCTTTTCGCTCGTCGACGGCATACACGGTTCGAGGAGCTCGGCGATGCGATACAGTTCCACCGCAAGCTCGGCGATGAGCCGCTTTCCCGCTCTCTCGTCGGTCTTCACGAGCTTGAACGGCTCGGTTTCGGTTATCCGCCGATCGAGCGCGGCGACACGCTCCCAACTATACTCCATCGCGCGATTGAGCTCAAAGGATTCCATGGCGCTCGTATACGCTTCCGGAAAATTCTCAGTCGGTTTATCTACCGGCTTCTCCAAATATTTCTCTGCGAGCGTCATGATGCGGGCGGCGAGATTTCCGAGACCGTTCGCAAGATTGGCATTATACGCCTCCTTGAACGCTTCGCGGGTAATATCGCCGTCTTCAAACGGCGAAATGTGCCGCAATAAAAAATAGCGCACCGCGTCCGTGCCGTACTCGGCGAGCAATTCTTCCGGATCGATAACGTTGCCGAGCGATTTACTCATTTTTTTGCCGCCGGAGGTGATGAACCCGTGCGCAAGAATGGCGCGCGGGAACGGCACGCCGGCCGAAAGCAGCATCGCGGGCCATATGGCGGCATGAAAGCGCAAAATATCCTTGCCAATGACGTGCACATCGGCTGGCCAAAATTCGGCGAACTCTTTTTCGTCGCGGCCGTAGCCGATTGCGGTAATGTAGTTGGATAAGGCGTCGCACCACACATACATCACTTGCGAGTTGTCGCCGGGAACCGGAATGCCAAGCCCTTCCGGCCAGTCGCTTTTGCGTGGACGCGAAAAACTCACGTCCTCGAGTCCGCGTTCGATAAACGCCAGAATCTCGTGCTTGCGGGTTTCGGGAACAATACGCAATTCGTCTGAAGATATTTTTTCCTTGATGGTTTGCGCGTATTTGGAAAGCCGAAAAAAATAATTCTCTTCTCGCAAAAATTGCGGCTCCGTACCATGGTCCGGACACTTGCCGTCGACGAGATCTTTTTCGGTCATGAACGCCTCGTGGCCGACGCAATACAGGCCTTCGTATTCTTTTTTGTACAAATCACCGGCCTCATCGAGCTTGCGCCATAGCCCTTGCGCACCTTGCCAGTGCCTCTTTTGATCCGTCGTGCGAATGAATTGATCGTACGAAATATTAAGCGAAGAATAGAGCGAGGCAAAATTTTCTACGATTCCGTCGAGAAACCGCATCGGATCCTCTCCTTCCTTGCGGGCGGCGTCGACCATTTTTTGCGTATTCTCGTCTGAGCCCGTCAGAAAATAGGTCTTCTCGCCCATGAGACGATGGTAGCGCGTGAGCGCATCGGAGAGCGTCGTCGTGTAAGCATGCCCCATGTGCAGCTTGGCGTTCGGATAAAAAATCGGCGTCGTCAGATAAAACGGCTTTTGCATACAAGCACTATGGAATTATTTCCCCTCGCGCGCAAGAACGCGCTTGCGCTCGATGTCGGCGATGAATTCGCGCAGCACGGTCGCGATGGGCACGGAGAGCAAGACGCCTAAGAAACCGGCAAGCTCTCCGCCGACGAGAAGAGCCAAGATGACGAGAAGCGGCGGAATGCCGACGACCTTACGCACGACGAGCGGATAAATGAGATGTGCTTCGAATTGTTGCACCAGGAGAAACAGGCCGGCAACCACAAGCGCCAAGCTGGTGCCGTCGGCGCCGAATGCGACCGCGACCGCCGGGATCATGGCGAGCAGTTGGCCGAAGACCGGAATGAGTTCGCACACCGCGGCCACGATCGCGAGCAAAAGCGCATACGGTATTTGCAAAACCGTGAGCCCGAGAAACAGGAGAACCCCGACGATGGCGGCGAGCAAAAGCTGCCCCTGCATCCATCGGCCGATTTTATCCCGCGCACGTTTCCACAGGCCGATGACATAGTCGTGGTAATGAGGCGGCGTCACGACGGAGAGAAAATCGTCGACGCCGGTTTCCTGCACGCAGAAATAAAACGAAAAAACTATGATAAGCACGAAAGAAACGAGGCCGCCAAAAAACGCCGCAACTATCGCGAGCAAGCTGCCCGTAGTGCCCGAGAGCGCGCCGGCGAGATTTTGTACGAAATTGGACGACGCAAACAAGGACGCAATGTCCGAGAGCGGCAGTATTGCGCCCGTACCGGACGTACCGACAAACGATTGCAGGAGCGCGGGTACGGCGTTCAAAAATTGCGCAGCGTCTTTGAGCACCAGCGGCACGAAGAAGTACAGCGCGCCCGCGAATACGCCGATGACGAGCGCGTACATAATGAGCACCGCCAAAACCCGCGGCACGCGCCGGCGCGTGAGGCCGCGCACGCCCGGCTCTATCGCCGAAGCGATAACGACGGCAGTTACCACAATAAGAATGATGTTGTGCAGGTACCACAACAGCGCCGCCGCGGCGAGAATAAAGAGCGTGGTTACTACGCTTGCGGGGGCAAGATGAATGCGTACGTCGCGCGGCGGTTCCATGCGGCAATCATAGCATGGGCGCGCTTATCTTTTTGGCGATTATTTTTGAAAGTTCAGAGGCTGCAACCCGCTCCTGCGCGCCCGAATCGCGATCGCGCAGCGTTACGGTACCGTCCTCTAGCGTGTCGAAGTCGATAGTGATGCACCACGGCGTGCCGATTTCATCTTGCCGCCGGTAGCGTTTGCCGATGGTGCAGTTGTCGTCGAAGACAATCTGCGGCATCTCTTTCTTAAGCGCGAGAAATATTTCGCGCGCCTTCCCCACAAGCTCCGGCTTGTTTTTGAGGAGCGGAAACACGGCGGCTTTGATTGGTGCGATCGCGGGCTTGAATCGAAGCACGATCCGCTTCTCGCCCCCGAGATCGTCTTCGTCGTACACGGAACACAATACCGCAAGCATCGTTCTGCCCTGCCCGAACGTCGGCTCGATCACATGC
>JBOHOA010000008.1:0-1599 GCA_050730975.1 Minisyncoccia bacterium | reverse complement strand
TCGTCAATCCGACCGAAGTCGAAGACGATCTGGCGCCGTATCTGGTCAAGCTTACCGGCGGCGGTGCGGACTACAGTTTCGAGTGCATCGGCAAGGTCGAGGTCATGCGCCAGGCGCTGGAATGCTGTCACAAGGGCTGGGGCACTTCGATCATCATCGGCGTCGCCGGTGCCGGCGAGGAAATTTCGACCCGTCCGTTTCAACTCGTGACCGGGCGCAACTGGCGCGGCACGGCCTTCGGCGGCGCGCGCGGCAGGACCGATGTGCCTCGCATCGTGGATTGGTACATGGAAGGGCGGATCAACGTGGACGATCTCATCACGCACACGCTGCCGCTTGAGCGCATCAATGAGGGCTTCGATCTCATGCACCGCGGCGAGTCCATCCGCAGCGTCGTGGTGTACTGATATATCCCCCTTGCTCGCGCAGCGAGGAAGGGGGAATGAAAGGGGGATTCCTTGCCTTTTATGCGTGGAGAAAGAATCCCCCTCCGGCTCCCCCTTCCCGCCTGATGGCGGCAAAGGGGAGGGAGAATGGCTGAAATCGGAGATGTGCTGATGGCGTTGAAAACTTTATCCGAGCAACGCTGCTTTGGCGGAACGCAAGGTTTTTACCGGCATGAATCGGAGTCCTGCGCCGGACCGATGCGTTTCGGTTTGTATCGGCCGCCGTCCGCGCATGCGGATCGGGTGCTGTACTTTCTTGCCGGACTCACCTGCAACGAAGAAACTTTCACGGTCAAGGCCGGCGCCCAACGGCTCGCCGCCGAACTCGGTCTTGCCCTCGTCACGCCCGACACCAGCCCGCGCGACACCGGTATCGAAGGCGCGACCGGCGATTGGGAATTCGGCGAAGGCGCGGGATTTTATCTCGACGCTACCGAGGCGCCGTGGTCGGCGCGTTTTCGCACGGAAACCTGGATCGTCGAGGAATTGTCGGCCCTGCTCGCCGCCGAATTCGGCATCGCGGCGGAACGGCGGGGAATTGCGGGGCATTCGATGGGCGGACATGGCGCATTGACGCTTGCCTTGCGCCATCCCGATCGCTACCGATCGGTATCGGCGCTCGCGCCGATCGTTGCGCCTTCGCGGGTGCCCTGGGGCGAGAAAGCATTCCCGCGTTATCTCGGCCCCGACCGCGCTCAGTGGGCGGAGCACGACGCCTGCGAGCTTGTCAAGCGGCAGCCATTTCCAGGCACGATACTGATTGACCAGGGCGAGGCCGATCCGTTTCTGACCAAACAACTCAAGCCGGAATTATTCGAAGCCGCCTGCACCGAAGTCGGTCAGGCGTTGAGTCTGCGCCGTCACCCCGGCTACGATCACAGTTATTACTTCGTTGCGAGCCTGATCGAAGACCATCTGCGCCACCACGCCGACGCCCTCGGCGGATAAATCGCAAACCGCGATCGGTTACCTCTCTATGTAGGCCTGCATAAGCGCAGGGTTGCGGGCATCTGGCGGGGAATGCCGGTAACGGCCTGCGGCCTTATGTCAGCCTACAAAGGAGTAGCGACGTCGTAGGGGCGGAGGCCCTCGCTGCTCCTGCCCGTCTATATACCCTCACCCCGACCCTCTCCCGAAGGGAGAGGGGGGAATG
>JBOHOA010000007.1:0-1850 GCA_050730975.1 Minisyncoccia bacterium | reverse complement strand
CGGGCATTCGCCCATTTGGAACCGGGATTCTCGCCCGCTACTACACAGTCGGTTTTTTTGGAAACCGAGCCCGAGACGCTGCCTCCGGCTCGGCGGATTTTTTCTTTCGCTTCGTCGCGCGACAGGCTCTGAAGCGTGCCGGTGAGAACGAAAATTTTTCCGGCAAACGGCAGGTTTTGCGCAGCCGCTCGTGAGCGGTATGCGGGATTGGAAATCACGAGATATTTCTTGAGCCGCCTAATAAGCGCCTTGTTCTCCTTTTTTCTGAACCAGTCGAAAAGTGCTTTCGCGACGATATCGCCGATGCCGGCAATATCGCAGAGCGACTCTTCACTCGCCTCGGCGACTGCATCGATCGTTTTGAAATGCCCGGCGATTAGCACGGCCGTCTCCTCGCCAACGTGCGGAATCGAGAGCCCGACGATAAGTCGCGACAGTTCGGTAGCGCGCGCGTTCCGTATGGCCTCGAGCAGATTTCTGATTGAAATTTCGGCGAATCCTTCCAATCCTTCAAGGTCGCCATCTTTGAGCGTAAAAATGTCGTCGAACCGAACGATGCGTCCTTCGTCCAAAAATTGATCGACCGTTTTCTTGCCGAAGCCCGCTATGTCGAGCGCGGATTTGCCGACAAAATTGTAAAATTCGCGTCGCAAAATCGCGAGAGAATTGCGATCAACGCATCGCCACGCCGCCGTGCCGGGCACGCGCTCAATCTGCCCCGTGCCACCGCACTCGGGCACCTTCTCGGGCCAGAGGAATTTTTTCTCTTTGCCGGTGCGCAACTCGGGCAATATCTGCACGATGTCGGGAATGACGTCGCCGGCTTTTTGGAGAATAACCGTATCGCCGACGCGCACGTCGAGGCGGTTTATTTCGTCTTCGTTGTGCAAGGTCGCACGCGAAACGGTCGTGCCTGCAACCGCAACGGGCCGCAAGTGCGCGACCGGAGTGAGCACGCCGGTGCGGCCGACCTGAAGCACGATATCCTCGACCACGGTTGTCACCTGCTCGGCCGGAAACTTAAACGCAATGGCAAAACGCGGCGCCTTGCCGGTGTATCCGAGCTCGTCTTCGTACTTTTTTTCGTTCACCTTGAAAACGACGCCGTCTATCCAATACCCCTCCCTGGTTTTCTTTTCTTTCCATGCTTCCCAAAACGCAATTGCTTCGTCGACGGTCTTGGCGAGCACGTTATTGCGGTTCACCTTGAAGCCGAGCTCGCGCAGATAGTCGAGCTCTTCCATTTGGGTCGGAGGAAACGTTTCGCTCGTTTTAGCTATATCATACATAAACACATCGAGCTTGCGCGAAGCGGCAACCTTCGGATCGAGCTGACGAATAGAACCGGCGGCGGCGTTGCGTGGATTGGCGAACGGCGGCTTACCCGCAGCCTGCTGCGTCGCGTTTAGTGCTTCGAGGTTGTTGGCACTCATCCACACCTCGCCTTCGACAACGATGTCGACCGGACGCGCAAGCGAAAGCGGCACGCTCTCGATGGTACGCACGTTATGCGTCACATCTTCGCCCACAATGCCATTGCCGCGCGTCGCGGCGGTTTTTAAAACACCTTTTGCGTACGTGAGAACGATTTTGAGACCATCTATCTTGAGCTCGCAATCATAGGCCGGCTCTACCTCCCCAAAGCGCGGCTTCAAAAATTTTTTCACCCGCGCGTCCCATTCGCGCAATTCTTCCGGCGAAAACACGTCGTTGAATGACCATTGCGGCAGGCCATGGCGCACCTTCCTGAACGCCGGAAGCGGCGCACCGGCGACTCGCTGGGTCGGCGAATCGGGTGTAATGAGCTCCGGATGTTCTTCCTCGAGCCTAGCAAGCTCGGCTTTCAGCGA
>JBOHOA010000006.1:0-3794 GCA_050730975.1 Minisyncoccia bacterium | reverse complement strand
GAAGAAATCCATGCCTTTCTCAATGACCGGCCGAGGGAGTGTTTGGGATTTGTGAGTCCGAGAGCGTATTATTCGAGCATCACGTGTCCTGCTTGAGGGGTGGCGGGAGGGAAGTCTTACGGGTGCAATAATATACCCATCCATAGGTTTTGTCAAGTCATTTGGATAGAGACATAAAAACACCCTTATTTTCAAGGGTATTTTCACTACTTCCTCTTGTATTGACTCCCTCGCCCCGTCTTCCGCCTTTCCATGCTTTTTCTTTTTCGCGGGGAGATGCCTTTTTAAATTGAATGGACGGAAGACGGGGCGAGGGCGGGGCGCCAAGTCCGCGAAGCACTGGTTGGAATGATTAGAGCCACCACTTGAGCGACGAGGTGTTGCAGCGACAACTCTCGCTTATCGAGAAAGAGACTTCCGACATAGAAACAATGCTCGCTGTTATGGAAGTAAATGATTTGTCGCCAGACGAGGCAATAATCTTTGCCGAGGGCTATTTGTTACAACCAAATTCGGTATGGAAGAGAGCCAGTCTTCACACCCAACAAAAACTCCAGTGGTTCCAATTTCCGCAAGGCATCACCCTTGACGGAGAGAAATTTGGAACCAAGGAAATATCTATTGTTTTTCAGGCAAAAGAGGCAATTTTGTCTACATCGTCTGCTCGAGTGGACATTATCGGATTCGAACCGGTGACCTCCGCACGTGCTCGTAGAAAAAATAGGTGGACCGGAGGGGAGTCGGACCCCTGACCTCCTCATTGCAAATGAGGCGTTCTACCACTGAACTACCGGCCCATGATTTTTCGACGGGTTGCACAAATGAGGCGCTCTACCAGACTTGAGCTAAGGGCCCGTGCGCATTACGGTAGCACAAAAAATGCCGCATCTGAAGGCGCTCTAGTGACCAAACGAAAATCCAGCCGCACTCATTGCCGTGCGGCTGGATCGGCACATGCTCATTTATCCCGTACAGTCGCACTCGCTGCACTTTGTTCCATCGCCATGGGCCTCATGGCCGCACTTTTCGCATGTCTCTTCGTTTTCGTAACGCATAGTAGATGATAAAAATTATGTCCATACCATCGACCTTTATTTAGTATACCAGCTCAGCGCTTGCTCGGGAGCTCGTCTATCTTAGAAGCGAGAATGAAGTCGTTTTCTGAAAGGCCACCTATCGCATGCGTCGAGAGTTCGACACCAACCGAACCCCATGAAATCGTGAGATCGGGATGGTGGCCTTCCAATTCGGCAATGCGTGCGATGTCGTTTGCGAATTGCATCGCGGTCTTAAAATCGGGAAAGCGAAACGTGCGGGCAAGCAGATGTGCGTCGTCGACAAGCATCCATTCTTGATCGAGCTCTTTTTGTAATTCGGTAGCCTGCTCGCGCGAAAGCGGCTCCCTGCCCCCTTCGCACGGAACACAACGTTTTGACGATAAATTACTCATAGCGATTGTGGTCATGCCGTTATCCCTCTATCGCAAGCCGGACGGCATGATCGGCGAATGCCGGCATGCCAATGCCCTCGCTCTCAAGTCCTCGCACAAAAGATGTGTCACGTCCGAGCTCGGGAAGCGCGTCGGTCTTGATATACCATGGCGCGCGCGAATTGATAATGAAGTGCGATTCCGAAAGGTGACGCAAATTCAATTGTTCATGCATCCGATGCGCGGCCTTGGCGAGTATGCCGCGCACCGGCTCAGGCACCTCGGTCGAAAAAAACATCCGCGCCGGCTGGCCGTCCAAACCCTCAAGAACGCCAATAGAGATCGGTTTTCCCACAATGTATTCCTCAACCATAGCCTTGGGAGCAAGTCCGAGCGCGAGCGTAAGCAGATGCTCAAGCGTCTTGAGATCAGACACCACTATTGCTTTCGGCGAGAGCGCACCTCTTATTGGCTTTACCACCGCAGGCATCGGGAACGTACGAAAAAGCTCAAGCGCCGCGGTGCGCGGATCCGCAGTGCGCGCAATGATGCGATGCTGCGGCACCGCCAGGCCTGCTTCCGGAGCGAATGAGCGGCTGCGCACGCGGTCAAACGCGACCGCGGCCGGCGCCAGCGACGAGCCGAGCACACGATAGCCGAGCGTCCCAATGAGATGCGTGAGCCAGCCATCTTGCCCGTAGCGGCCGTGTACGCAATTAACAACCGCGTCCGCGCCGCGCAGCGCGCGCTCGGGATTCACGGCAACGCCTGAGCGGTGCCACAGGTTGTCGAGCGAAATGACCACGTCGCGTGGTTCGTAGCGATCGGTATCAAGCGCCTGCAAAAATGCGGCGCCGGTTTGTATCGACGCGTCATACTCATGCGGCCCTCCGCGAATAACAGCGATGGTCGTGCGCATGTGACTATTATACGGCATTAAGATTGCAACACACACGCTCCGGTGATATAAACAAGCCGGCAGAAAGGAGGGTTCGATGGAGCAGGCCGTTCTTAATCTGAATTGCCGCTGCAGCGGCGAGGCGAAGATTCGCTGCATCCATAAATGCGATCATGTCTGCGTCAAACTGACACCCGACTTGGCGGCTAAGCTTTCGCCCGAAACCCGGCGACACTGGGCGGCGGCTCAAGAAAGTCTACGAAAAGAAGCTGTCTGAGAATACCCTTCCCCACGCTTCGGCCAAAACGCCGAAGCGTTTTTATTTAGAACATCCGCCCTCAAGAGGCAGCGCCTCTGGATGCTTGAGGAGGCTATTTGAAAATCCCTTTACGCAGCGTTTTGCGGTGCCGTGAGATCGCAAAGCGGTGTGCCTCGGCATTCGCGAGAAGAATAGAGCGCTCGTGCCGCGTGACAATGTCTTTCGATGCGTTGGCTCCCGGACGGATCTCGCGCGGCCGGTGCTTTTCGTCCTTGACCACGCCGACCACCGGAATAGCGAGCCCGACTTCCTCGAGAATTTTTTTCGCCGCGTTCATTTGCGCCGCGGCGCCGTCTACAATAATAAGCCGCGGCAGCGGCCACTCCTCATGCGCGAGCCGACGCGAGAGAATTTCCCTGAGCGCTCCGGGATCGTCGCCCGCCTTGGCGGAGCGGATGCGAAAGAGCCGGTACTCGGCCTTGGCCGCCTCGCCATTCTCGACAACCGTCATAGCGCCTATAGCCCCGGCTCCGCGCAAATGTGCGACGTCGTACGCCTCCGCGCGCATCGTGATGCGGTCCTTCTCGCCGTCGCGTACGCGCGCAGGTTCGCGATATTCATCTTTTATAAGTGCAACGTCCTGGATAGGCTTCAACGCAAAAAGCTGCCGCTTGCACTCACCCGCTTCTTCGAACCGCTCGGCTTTGGCGGCCGCCTTCATCGCGCGGGTGAGATCCGTGAGCAGCGTTTGTTTCCGGCCGTCGAAAAAAAGTTTGATGCGACGAATAGTGCGCACATATTCGGCTGCGGAAATTTCTCCCGTGCATACGCCGGGACACAAACCGATTTGTCGATTGAAGCAGGGGCGACATACAACAGCTTTTAGCTTGGAGCTTGGAGCTTGGAGCCGCTCAATGCAGGGGGTGCAGGTGTCGCGATACGGAAAAATGTGCCGGATGATTTTCATCGCAAGCCGCAATTGCATGCCGTGCGGAAACGGACCAAATTGAGCGGCTATCGGCAAGCTACTTGCCGCGAGCCTGCCATTGCTCGCCACTCGTTTCTCGCTGGTCTTTGCTCGTTGCTCGCAGCTCGCAGCTAGTTCTTTGCCGCGCACCACCAATACGCGCGGAAATTTCTCCTTGGTAATAACGACATAATTGTAGCTTTTATCATCAAGGCCGAGCGTGTTGTACTCGGGCCGGTGG
>JBOHOA010000005.1:0-9691 GCA_050730975.1 Minisyncoccia bacterium | reverse complement strand
CGGAAGAAGCGGCAGGACGCACGGCGCGAGCACCGTTAGTATCCCGGCAAGGAACGAGATGAGTAAAAATCCGGTCATCGCGCGAAGTATAACCTACACGCGAAAATCCGCTCCACAACGGGAGCGGATTTTGTGAACCGTTGGTATCAGAAGAATCCGAACAGATGTTTGAAGAATCCACCGATTGCGCCGAAGAATTTTTCGATGCCTCCGCGCGCGGGTGTCGTCGAGGCCGTGCCTTTTTGCGGCATCGCGCCCTGATCGATTATCGACGACGCCGTAACCGACGTGCCGTTTATCGTGCCCTGCACGAGCACGTTGTCGCCGACGGAAACGCTCGAGAGGGAAGCAGACTTACCTTGCTTTGTTACGGTCGTGTTCGCCGCGTCGACGGTGTACGTAATGTTGCCCTTGTTCGCGATGGTTAGCGTCGTGCCGTCAATGGTCGCGACGGTGCCCCCGATGACGGGCTCTCCGTTGCCGTGCGGAATATTCGGCGGCGTTGAGCTCGCATACTTGCCAAAGCCACCGCGTCCCATGCCGGGCCCGCCTTTCGACATTCCATCACGAATAGCAGTCGCCGTAACCGACGTGCCGCTAATGGTACCTTGCACCATAACCATGTCGCCTGTCGCGATCGACGATAGGGAAGCGCTCGCGCCGTTTTTGGTAACGGTCGCTCCCGACGCGTTGACGGTATAATCGGTCGTCGTCGAGGCACTTTTGCCGAATCCGCGGCTCTCTACCGTCAGCGTCGATCCATTAATCGCCGTCACCGAACCAAAAACGCCGGGCGGCATCTGGTTTGGAGCTCCGCCGTGGCCCATCCACTGACCGTGTCCGCCTTGCGGCGGAGTTTGTGGAGCGGCGGCGAGCGCCGTGCCGGAAAGTAAAAGCGAACCAGCCATAGCCGAGCCGATAATAACCAATCCGACTTTGTTTTTCATACTATTTCTACATTATTGATAGGTACCCAAAAACTCTCACACTGAAATATACGTTTCGGCTGGCATAGACAGGTGCATGCCGAACGTGTTCAAAACACAAACGGCACGAATCCGCGGGTGCGCGCCTTGTAGGTCGGATACTGTTCGGGAAATTGCGCCAACATGTCTTTTTCTTCGGTTTTGGCGCTGTAGATGAAATAGCCGCCGAAAAAAACGAAAAACAAGAGCAATTCGAGCCCGACGGCGAGCGCCGAGCCCAGCATCATAAGAAGAACGGCGGTATAGATCGGGTGGCGAATGCGCGCATACGGGCCGCTGGTTACGAGTTCCGGCTCTTTCCGGAGCGTCATCGGCATGCCCCAATTGCGGCCGATCGTCGTGCGCGCCCATATGGCAAGTGCGAGTCCGCCGACCGCTACGAGGATGCCGACCACGCCGAGAATCGGGTACCACGACGCGCGTCCGTACGAATCGAAGAACAGATAAAAATTGTCGAGCGTCGACGTGTGCGCGAGGATTATAATTATAACTACAATAACGAGTCTGAACCCGAAGCTCCGCCACCAGCGCCTTGTTCGCAGACTCTCCTTGGCGCGTATGGCGGACACGAACCAATAGACGATGAAAACGAGCCACACCGCGAGGATGGCAAAAGCAAAAGGAATCATGTCGTAAGTATAGCGCTTCTGCGGCCTGCACCCGAGAGCTGGTCGGGCGCGTATACTATATTTATAATCGCATTATAAGTCAGCTGGTACTTATGATGAACCACATTTTGGGATTCATTGTTCCGTTTTTATTTTTCAATCCGCTCGCGCCTATGACAGTGCCGAGCGCGCCGCCCGTGAGCCTTACAACCGTGGCGACGTCTTCCGAAGTGAAGGTCGTTACCGATGTCAACGGCAAGACAAACACGACCGTAGTCAACGCGCCGTACGGCGTTGAGAGCGAACTCACCGACGTCAATGGCGCCGTTTCCGCCACGACAACTCCGCTCACCGAGGCGCAAGTAGAAACGCAGGGGGTAGAGATGGAGCAGCAGGAAGCGGCGATTCAGAATCAAATGAATCAGCTTATGCAGGATCAGCAAAAATTATTCCAAGATCTTTGGAACAGCGGTGCTTGAGGCTTTTTTGAAAAAGCCGCCGCGCTAAACCGCCGCGAATTTTTGCTGCGTTTGCTATACTACGCGCATGCGTGCTGCATTGCGGGCTATCGTTGTTTTGATCATCGTGGCGGCAATCGCAGTTCTCGTCTACTTTTTTAGAGCACCGGAGGCAAGCACACCGGCCGCCGAATCAGCCGAATCAGGGGTCGCGGCCGCGAGTTTGACCTTGGCGCGGTTCGGTATGGTGTTGCAGCAAGTGTCGCTTCTAGCGCCCAGTGCTTCTTCGACCATCGCCGCTCAGTATGCACCATATGTCGCTCCCGCGCTTCTTCTAGAGTGGGAGAGCGATCCGTCCGTGGCCCCCGGCCGCGAGGTCTCAAGCCCCTGGCCGGATCATGTCGAGATAACAAGCGCCGCGGCGCAAGGGAACGCGGTAAACCTAGCCGGCAATATCGTGCTCATGACAAGCAACGAAGTGGAACACGGCGGCAACGCCGGCCTCATTCCATTTACCGCGACCATTTCAAACGTCGGCGGCTCTTGGCTCATCACCAATTTCAGCGAATCGTCGCCGCAGCAATAGCGCGTCTTATCGCAATTTCTCCAAAAATCGGTATGCGAACAGCGGCGCCCAGATAAGAAAGCTCGCGAATCCAATAATAAAAAATGTCGGCACGAGCTTTTGTGGGATGATATTGCCGCCCCAAATAAGTATGAGCGCAGATCCGCCGCACAAAATCATCATGCCCCAAAAAACGCGTAGGGATATTTTTTCTGCCATCATTTATAAAAACCCCGGCAGAAAGGGGAAGATTGTACCGTTATCAGAGATTACTAGGAAACTATAAATCGATGAAGTGCGAGGCGCGGACGCTTCAAGCAAGCATGTTGCAGCGAGCACGGGAGCGCTGAAGCTGTGTCGCGATTTTCAGCAACTCCTCAGGAACCGTTAGTTCGTGTTGACCAAATATCAAACCATGACCATCTCCTGCAATTCGGACATCGCATAAATCGATATTTTCTGAAACGGGCAGCGTTGAATGCGCCGCCGGGCAGCCAGTCGTATTCGAACCTATTGTTGCACTTTGGGCAAATAAGGCGGGAGGTAAAATGGAGTCCTCGTATTCTCGGAAACAGGCTATAAATTACAATTAGAATTATAACTACGACGCAGGCAATAATCACGGAGTACATAGGTTTGGTTCGTTATAATTTCAGATCGTTATTATTTAAAAATTCGGAAATAAAAAGCGGCAAACACCAGAATGATGCCAATGTTCGCGATGAGCCGCTCCCAAGTCCACGCTCGCTCTCTAAAAAACAGCACATCGACGCCGACGATAATTACTATCATGGCCACGATATAACAAATAGCGAGCGGCGTCAGTTTTGCCATTACTTAAAACAATACCGTACTCCTTTTATAAAAGTCAAAACAAAGTGCTGCGTGGGCCCTCCGCTGGAACATTCCCGCTGAATATGCAATAGTTGCGGCAGGAAACCCGGAAAGAAGCGGGAGATCGACTTGAAACTGCGTTGGATCCTCTATGGGCTCATCTTCGGACTTCTGTTGGCGACATTGGCCCTATTCAAGTTCCACCCGCTGCCCGCTGACCTAAAAGAACAATTTACGTGGAATATGCTGCCGGCGATTTTGTCGTTGGTTCCGCTGGGGTGGTACATCTATTATGTGTACATACGCGGTAGTGATTAGTCGCGCCTATCGAAAAAGCTCTGTGCAAAACGGAGCTTTTTTTAATTTCAAAACCTCGCCTCGGGTTTTTGCATCTGGATAATTGTTGGAAAGTAGTAGGGAAGAGTAAAAAAAGCCGCTCCAAAACGGAGCGGCGACTATCAGAATGCGTTGTATGTTGCGATGAGCCTGATAAGGTTGGCTGCACTCACTGCGGTGCCAATGATCATGATGCTAAAAACAGTGCTATTTGTAACGAAGTTTATGCCCAATTTTTTCATAATTCCCTCGATAAACGGCTCGTAAGGTTCTCCGCACAGGCGAGGATCGGCCTTCTCCTTTAGATTGCGTACCCAGAGGTTAAGCGGACATTTCCAGCCGAACGGGCACTCAACGAGCAAGTTGACGATGCAATAAATGGCATGGGTGGCCTGCCACTGCGGCAATGGAAAGAAGAGGAATAAGAATCCGAGTACCCAGAACGTGGTCATACAGCCGTGGATAACATCCAAGGTACGCGCAAGAGTCGCGTACCAAAGGTTGACTGCCGGCGTCATAGGCGCACCCCTCTTTGAGCAGGAAATTTCTATCTTTTTGATACAATATGAGTCATATTGTTGTCAAGTAGCTTTCTGGCGAATTCAACCCTCAAGTGCAGCCTTTAAAACCTTTAGCGGAGTAGGGCGAAACTTGATATCGTAAATAGCGTGAAGGGCGAAATCAATAGGCTTGATGGCGTCGATCTCGACGCGGGCAACGATTTCAGCGCGTTTTGTTACGAAGTCATCAAACGAACTTGGAAAAACTGTCCGTTTGTGGAAATTGTCGCAGACAAGCGCGAGGATTATTTCCGCGGCGATCTCGGCTGGCGTCCAGTCAATTTGCCGGACGGCTGGTGGCTCGACGATGCTCCCGACGGCGTCGGCAGCAAATCAATGCTTACGGTCGCAGCGTGGAAGCCGGACCAGGCCGCTTCGGATCTGGTCGCGATGACGCTCGGCGATATTGTGCGCAAAGGCGGCGTGCCGCTGAAACTCGGGAATGTTCTTGACGCGCGCATGCTCGGCGCGCCCGGAAGCCGGACCAACCGTTTTTTTCGGACAGCGGTGCGCGGACTCTTAGAAGCGGCGCTGAAAGAACGCATCGTTCTTTATCGCGGCGAGACGGCCGAGCTCGGCTCCTGCGTCGGTTCGGAATTCGAGTCGGATGTGGCGTACAACTGGGCCGGATTTGCAGTCGGTGCCAAGCATCCGGAGCTCGCCATAGACGGCGGCAAACTTGCACCCGAGCAAATCATCGTCGCAATAAAAGAAAACGGCTTCAGGAGCAATGGCTTCAGCGCCATGAGGCAAGCCTTCCGAGTGCGCTTCGGCGAGAGGTGGTGGCATAATCCCGAAGCTAAACCGTTTATTGCGGCCGCGGCAGAACCGTCCGTTCTCTGGAGCCATTTTTTGGCCCGCATGAACGGTTGGTTTAGCCCGAAATTCGAACCTATCGTGCCGATGACTGCTATAGCGCACATTACTGGCGGCGGTATTCCGGAGAAATTTGGTGCCGACCTGCTCTTCAGATATGGGCTTTCGGCCACGCTTAATACCCTGTGGGAGCCGCCAGAAATAATGCTCGAGTGCAAAGAATGGCTCAAGATGGGGGAGGAGGAATTTTTTAAGATCTTCAACGGCGGCCAAGGCGCTCTTATCGTCGTTCCCACAGAAGAAAACGCGCAAACCTTCATCACTCTGGCGCACGAATACGGTCTGCGAGCCAAAATTGCGGGCAAAATTTGCAAACCGGAGGGCGAGCCAACGCTCACGATTGTGCGAAACTCCGCCGAGAAGCCGGCCGTGTATTTTCCGAGCTGAACCGCAGGAAGGGGAGTAAAAACCCCTTATTTTTCAAGCCGTTTTGGGAGCTGTGGATAACTCCGTGAAACTACCAAAGCGGCTTTTTTCTTGTCAAGTGCTTCATATTGACCCTTGTTCATGAAGCGGGCTACCATTCTTGTACCTCCGGCACGTGCCGGAGCTTTTTCGTTTACAAATTCAGGCAGCGATTATTCTCTAAATCATTCACCAATGACCCCGCTTGTTTTAGGGCTCGCGATTCTCGGCTCTGGTACGTTCGGCACCGTTCAGTTCTCGCCCGTCCCGGTGCGACCCGCGTCCGCGCACGTTCATCATTCTGCGATTGCCGCAGCCGTAATGGTAGCGCCTCCCGACGCCTCCATCAAGGCGGCTGTCGAGAATTACTTTTCCGATCTTCCAATAATGGTCGACATTGCATCGTGCGAATCAAACTTTCATCAGGACGACCTTTCGGGCGGCCTACTTATAAGCGCCACCGACGACCTCGGCGTTATGCAGATAAATAGAGACGCGCACGCAGATGAAGCGCGCGCGCTTGGCTACGACCTCTCGACGCTTGAGGGTAATATGGAATTCGCCCGCTACCTGTATGATCGAGAAGGCACGGCGCCCTGGCTCTCATCCGCGCGCTGCTGGCGTACAGGTGCCTCGATTGCCGACGCCAATATCTAATCAGCGGTCGCCGAAACATACAGGAGCGCACCCACGAGAGCGATATCTTTTAACACGCTGCTTATTGCTGTGGCGCTTGAGAGCGGTTGATGCGCGAAAGTTGATACGACAATGAGATACAGCGCGAGCACGAGCGCCGCGTAACGCATCTTCAATCCGAAAACGACCGCAAGGCCGCCGGCAATAGTTATAACAATGACCGCCGCGGCTATCCACTGCACGTCCGCGCCGCTGATGCCCAGATGCACGAACTCGGTTGTTGTTTGCGCAAAATTTAGCCAGTACAGGATTCCAATCCAGACAAAATAACCGCCGATAAGAATTCTTCCGAGTAGCAAAAAATAATAATCGACTGATCGGGTCACGCGAGCCATACAAAAAAGTATAGCAAGAATTTTTTGAAGAAATCCAAACTCGCACAGTGCATCCGCTAGTGGCGCTAAGCCCCGCTTTCTTTGTTTATATGTCGCAAAAGATATATTGTGCGACGCCATCATATTGCCGGCACCCTACTTTTTTAGTAAAGACGAATCCGTAACAGAAATCCAATAACTATCGTAGTGGCTATACCAATCATATCTAAAATTGGGTCGCGGATTCCAAGAAAAAACGCTATGAGTACGACAATGGCCCCACATAAAGCTGCAGGCACCATTATTTCCGCGAACAATTGCTTTGTAAAAATTTTATTCATAGCGACATTAATATATTATATAACAATATATTATATAACATATATTACATTTTGCGAGCGGTTTGATTTTTAATTTTAAAATTTCAATCGAACTCACCTCGTATCAAATTTTTCTTCGCTAAAAAAATGCGTGCTGAGATATTTTAAAATAATCACTGCGATTATCGCAGCCGTAAACGGCAAACCTACCAAACGTATCAAGGGTGTATCGGGCGCGCCGTATGCTATATCGAGAATAATGCTAAGCACGATGGCGGATCGAGGATATCCGAAAAGCGCGCCGGCAAGCGCCGCCAGTAGAGCTATCGGCCAAAAGGCCAGAAGCCCCGCGAGAAATACGACGAGCATCGCTGCATAGAGGACTCGGGAGTGATTCGTCATACGGATGGCGAAGACGATGATGTTTGCGGGCTTGGCACGAAAGACGGCACAACAATCTTCGACAAAATTTCCACGTTTGGTAGCGAAAAGATATCGACCGGAAGCGAGAGATTTAATTCTTTAAACGAAGAACCCTCCTTAGCATCGATATGCTGAACCAGAGCTATCGAATACAGCGGCGCGCTCGGCAGCGAAACGGCATCGCCGGCGGTTACCGCAGTGCCACTCGGCACCTGTGCCGTGAGCATGCCACCGCCTTGCCCGGAAAGAGTAATCGGCGTTGTGGCGTCAAGAAGCGCATTCGTCGAAACGCCGGCCGCGGAAAAAAGTTCGATACGCGCGCTGGTTGGCCCGACGCTTATTACCTTGCCGATAAGCGTGTTGCCGAATCCGGCCGCGTCGCCCGTCGCGATGCTCGCGGAGCCTCCGGTGTCGACGATCAACTCGTCATACGGCAGCTCGGGCGGACGCGCGAGAATGTTGGCGAGAATGATTTTTTGCGAAGCGGGTGTCTCACCGAATTCAGACTGCAGCTGTGCATTTTCGTCGGCAAGGAGCGTGCGGTCGGCAGCTTCGGCTTTGAGCGTCGCTACCTGCGATTGCAGCGTCGCGTTTTCGGCAGCCAGCTGTTCGTTCGACTCGAAGGGTGCCGTAATATATCGCGCGTGCAATGCTATCGCGGATTCGACACTATAGAGCGGCGCCATCAACCGCCAAAATACGCCGGTCGTCGGCGAGTGTGCGAAAAAGACTGCCGCGATGAGCACCGCGAGCACTGCGACAGACACCGCGAAGCCGCGGCGGGTACGGCGACGCTGAGATGCCGCGCGCCTGCCGCTCACGGCACTCGGCTGAAACAGCGACACATTTTTTTTTCGGCGGCCGGAATGACGGAACATCGATCGGCTTTAGTTAGAACTTATCTCAATAAAAAACGCGTAACGAGGCCGTTACAAATCTTCGTCGCCCTCGATAAGGAATTCAGCGTTGCGATCGAGATCCTCGAGTACCACGCCCGTTCCGCGCACAACGGCGGTTAGCGGATCTTCGGCAACATAGACGGGCACCTTCGACCACTCGGACAGCAGTGCGTCGAGTCCGCGCAAGAGCGCTCCCCCGCCGGTCAGATATATGCCAGAGCGGATAACATCGGCGAGAATCTCGGGCGGCGTCGTCTCAAGCACTTCGCGTACTGCCTCGATAAGCGTATCGATTGAGGCCGATATCGCTTCGCGTACGTCCGAATCGGTGAGCACTATTTCGCGCGGTAGGCCCGTGATGAGATCGCGTCCGCGCACGGCCGCTTCTAGCGGAGAGGGTGACGCGATAAGCGAGCCGATTGCTATTTTGACCTCCTCGGCGGTTTTTTCGCCGATGAGAATCTTGAATTCAGACCGCACGTATGAGGCGATGTCGGTGTTGAGTTTGTCGCCAGCGACGCGCAGATTCTTGGATCGAACAATGCCGCCGAGCGATACGATCGCGATGTCGGTCGTGCCGCCGCCCATGTCGACCACCATGCTGCCGGTCGCCTCGCGCACCGGAAGGCGCGTGCCGAGCGCCGCGGCCATCGGTTCCTCGATGATGTAGACCTCGCGTGCGCCGGCGTTCATCGCCGCGTCCCGTACCGCGCGTATCTCGACGTTCGTGATGCCGGAAGGCACGCCGATGACGGCCCGCGGACCGAGAAGTTTGCGCGACGGACCCTGCGCGCGCCTCATGAGGTACGAGAGCATTTCCTGCGTGGCTTCAAAATCGGAAACGACGCCGTCGACAAGCGGGCGGATGGCCGAGAGATGGCCGGGTGTGCGGCCGAGCATGCGTTTGGCTTCGGCGCCGACCGCAACCACCTGCTCGGTTTTTTTGTTGATCGCGACGACCGACGGTTCGTTGACCACAATCCCCTTGCCCTTAAGGTATACCAAGGTGTTGGCCGTGCCGAGGTCGATGCCGACATAGTTTGAAAACAGGCTTTGAACTTTTTCGGAGAAAGGCATACGGATAGAGGTGAGCAGCTAGCGGCGAGAAGCGAATTCGTCCAATAATGCGGAAGCGGTTTTGTGCGACACGGTTCCGCTTGCGCGCTCGGCGCACTCAAAGGTGCCGGCGGCGAGCGTTTTTTCAGACACGACGACACGCAGCGGGATGCCGATAAGATCTGAGTCCGCGAATTTTTCTCCGGCGCGAAGGTCGCGATCGTCATAGAGAACCTCGACGCCGCGGCCCGAAAGTTCTTGATACAAATCCTCCGCTTCTTTTTTGACCTCCTCACTGCCGCTCGAGAGTTCGACCAGATGCACCGTAAACGGCGCGACACTCTCAGGCCAGACG
>JBOHOA010000004.1:0-9121 GCA_050730975.1 Minisyncoccia bacterium | reverse complement strand
AGATTCAGGAGAGTGATCCGGCAAGCTGGCATTTGCTTTCGAACAAGTGGTATAAAATTCCGGAGGCAGGGAAGTAATTATCAATTTACAATTATCAATTTTCAATCAAATCTCAAGTTTCAATTTTCAAACTTGTCCAGGTTGTGTTAATTGATAATTGGATTTTGAAAATTCATTGAAAATTGCACATTGATAATTGAAAATTTTGATATGTCCGACATGCCCAAAACCGAAGAAGAATGGAAGCAGAAGTTGACACCCGGGCAGTACGCGATTTTGCGCGAGCGCGGGACCGAGGCGCCGTTTTCGGGAAAATTGCTTCACGAACATCGCGACGGCTTTTATCGCTGCGTGGCGTGCGGGGCCGCGCTGTATTCCTCAGGCGCAAAATTTGATTCGGGCTCCGGCTGGCCGTCGTTCGACACAGCGCTCCCGGGCGCAGTAGAGCTGCACGAGGACGCGAGCCACGGCATGCATCGCACCGAAGTCATCTGTAAAAATTGCGGCTCGCATCTTGGGCACCTTTTCGACGACGGCCCGACCGCGACCGGCAAGCGCTTCTGTATGAACTCCGTGTGCCTCGAATTCGAAGAGAAAAAAGATTGATTTCCCTACCAAGGTCGGACCTCGGTATGAAATGTCTGTACAAGAGATTAATTCAGCTCTCTTAAAATTAGGTTTACCGAAACAATGTATCCTGATAGACTGTGTGAATCAACTATTGATGAAATGGCTCAAGGAAAATTACTTTAAAGCAGGCATCCTGATTGCGGTGTTTGCGCTACCATATTTCTTGTACTTCCTGCCTGTTGTTCAACCTCAACTTCAGCTACAAAGCGAAATCGCTGCTTGTAACCAAAAAGGCACCCGGTTCAACCAGCAGTTCGATAGCCAGAGTTTGGCGGAAAATTCGAACATCGAATCCTTCGTACCACCGC
The DNA here is from genome assembly GCA_050730975.1 of Minisyncoccia bacterium. Lineage (GTDB taxonomy): Bacteria > Patescibacteriota > Minisyncoccia > Phycocordibacterales > SBAW01 > JAKALC01. Next base: position 8,183 of record JBOHOA010000004.1, on the reverse strand, counting down.
AATATCACTTCAATCAGCAGATGGACGTTTGTCTTGTGGAAAATGGTTTCGTATTTCCCGACCACGGAGGGACAGGGACGTATATGCAACTGACGAACGCAGACACGAACAAAATCGTACTTCAATCAGCCGGAAATATATGGCAGCAGTCGGACGCGTCCCAGAACGTACTAACGTATCAGGAGTTTATGAATGAGGCACCAAGTTATATGTCTCAATAAAATGTTGGCTTCGAGTTTGATAGATAGTCCGTACTATCTCCTTGCGAAAGACCTCGGATATTTCGTCGTTGCCGCGCTCGGCCTCATCGTCGCTTATCGCGGATTGCATACTTGGAAAGAACAGATTAGAGGCAATGTTGAATACGAAACGGCGCGCCGATTGTATAAGGCCGTTTTGAAAACGCGGGACACTATAAGCTATGTGAGAAATCCTTGGATTCCAGCGGCCGAATCGCAAGAGGCACAAGAAAAATATCCGCATGCCGATAAGGCGACCGCCAATGCCGTGTACTATGTGCGCTGGGAGAAAATGAAGGAAGTATTGTCCGCGCTGGAACTCGAACAGCTTGAAGCCGAGGTACTTTGGGGCAAAGAGGTTATAGAAGAACTAAAACCCATCAGAGCGTGCGTCTCAAAGCTTAATCTTTACCTGACGGATTTTTTGCGGCCATCCGACCAGAAAGTTAGAAAACATATGGAGACCCACGAAATCATTTACGAGTTGAGAACTGAGATCGAAACCGATGCTTTTACAAACGAGATTGATATTGCCGTCGAGGTGGTTGGAAGTTTCTTAAAGTCAAAATATAAATTCTCGAGTAGATGACCATTAGACTGGATTTAGGAACTAATCTTACGATTCCATTGTTGAGGAACGTCCGGCTGGTGTCGGTCTGCCCCACAGGACAACAAAGGAAACGTGCCGCCGCCATCGGCCACTGACTGGCACCCTTGCCGAAAAAATGCTATGCTGCGCGCAGATAGCACTCCTCGGGCGCCGGGCGCGATATTTAGCGGATTAATGCAGCATTCAGTATGAGTAAAGTCACATGGTTCGGGATGCTTTTTGGCGCGCTGTTTTTTGCAGCCGTGCCTGCTTTCGCGTTCGCGTACTACAACGGCGGGAGTTCGCTCGACGTGTATGTGCAGGTACAGAATCAAAACGGCAACTGCGTATGCAGCAACAATTACAACGGCTACAACTACGCTAATTGCTGTAACGGCAACAATTATTACAACGGCTCGTGGGGCAACTATTCGCCGTCGGATTTTACCGTTTCCGTCTCCGGCAATTCCGTATCGCCGCAAACCTTCCGCGGCAACGCGAACGGCACGTATGTCTCGCTCGCGCCCGGATACTACTCGGTGAATCCGCAAAGCATGAGCGGCTGGGCGTACTCGACGTCGGGCAATTGCTCGGGTTCAATTGGAGCGGGGCAGCCGCTTTCGTGCACCGTAACATACTCCCCGACGAACGGTTCGTACCAAAACTGCAATCAGTTCAACAGCAATTGCTATCCGTACCAGAATTGCAGTTACAACAACAGCTACAATACCAATTGCTACCCGTACCAAAACTGTAACGGCTACACTAACGGCTACTGCAACAACTATCCGTACCAAAACGCTGAGCTCACGTGCTACCCGGCGGCGCAAACGGCGGGGCTCGGCGCCATGGCCGTGTTTAGCGCGACTGGCGGAACGGGTTCATATATCTGGTCGAGCAACGGCCATATTTATTCCGGCAATGGTGCGACGCTTAGCGCGCAGTTCTACAACCCGGGCCCGCAGACTGTGGAGGTAGAGAGCGACGGGCAGACCGCCTACTGCAGCATCAACGTGGTCGGGAACGTGTATCCCGTGTCGACCATATACCCGACCACGCCGTACGTCACGGTAACGCCGGCGCTCCCGAACACCGGCTTTGCCCCGAACGGCTGGATTGCCTACGCGCTTGCGGCGCTTCTCTTTGCTCTTGCCGGCGTCCTCGCGTACCCTTATGTCAGAAACGCGCTCGCATATATCCGCGGATGATATTCTCCATATCGCGGAGGTAGGACATCGCCCGCGCCCTGCTCATCCGCGTGCAGCGTGGGGTTTGGTCTGGCGCACCATCGCGGTTATCCTCTTCGGAATTTGCGTTGTTGTCGGGCTCGTCAACCTCGTCTCGCGCGCAGCGGCTTTCTTGAGTCGCTCAACTCCGGACGCGACGCCGATGCAAAATCCGGTCGACGTTATTCCGGTTTCCGAAACCGCAACATCGAGCGTCGCGCACACGGGCGGCATCACTCCCGCGCGACTCTCCATTCCGGCAATAGGCGTCAGCGCCAAAGTCGAAAGCGTCGGGCTCAATACTGCGGGTGCCATGCAGGCGCCGAGCAGCTTCTCGACCGTGGGGTGGTACAAAGGCGGCAGCGAGCCGGGTGCGAGAGGCAGCGCCGTCATCGACGGACACGTGAACAACGCGCTCACGGAGGCGGGCGTGTTTGAGCACCTCGATCAATTGAAGGCTGGCGACACCATAATTGTCTCGGACGCCTCGGGCGACACGCGCACGTTCAGCGTCTCGAGCGTCAAGGCGTATCCGGTCGACTCCGCGCCGACCAGTGAAATATTTTCCGAAGCCGGCCCTCCCGAGCTCGCGCTCATTACCTGCGAAGGCACCTGGATTCCGAGCAAAAAAGAATTCGACCAGCGCCTGGTCGTGTACGCGACGCTCGAAACTTAAAAAAACGGGCGATTCGCTAAAATCGTCCGTTCGGAAACCGATAGTCCCTTTGGCGCATCGCCCACCCCGACACTCCAGCCGCTATCGCGAGAAAGATGAACGAGAATAGGTACCACAAAAACGTGCCGTGTGGGTCGGTTAGGAACGCCACTGCCAGCAGCGACCCGATCATGGCGACGGCGAGTCCGATAATCCAGCAGGGCTTCGATAGACGAAAGAAAAAATATCCAACGGCCGTCGATACGCCGAAAACTAAAAGAACAAACGCTTCTTGCATGGCTTTCTCCCAAACGCTGGTCGTAATGTAGAACATTATTCTTTTTTACTCAAGCGTGATATAATTTATTTTCTACCGCCCCTATCTTCGAGGGGGCGGAAGTTTCGCGTATATATGGAAGATAATATTCACATCAAAGGCGCTAAGACGCACAATCTCAAAAATATTTCGCTCTCGATTCCGCGAAATAAAATGATCGTGTTTACGGGACTTTCGGGATCGGGCAAATCGTCGCTCGCGTTCGATACGATTTTTGCCGAAGGGCAGCGACGCTACATCGAATCGCTCTCGGCGTACGCGCGGCAGTTTTTGCGCCAGATGCAAAAGCCAGACGTTGAGGAAATTACCGGCCTCTCGCCCGCGATTTCGATCGACCAAAAATCGCGCAGCAATAATCCGCGCTCGACAGTCGCGACCATCACCGAAATTTACGACTATTTGCGCATCCTCTTTGCGCGCGTGGGCAAACCGCACTGCCTCATTTGCGGCAGGGAAGTGCGTAAACTTTCGAACGAAGAAATCGTCGCGAGCGTAGTCGAGGGCGTTACTAAGGCGTCGCCAAAAAAGAAGCGCGAAGTCATGGGCGTCGAAATCAGCGACGACGTGGTGCACATTTTTGCGCCGGTCGTGATGGGACGCAAGGGCGAGTATTACCAGTTGCTTTATGATCTTCTCGGCAAGGGATTCGAGCGCGTTAAGATAGACGGCCGCATCGTTTCCTTGCGCGAGCGCGTGGAGCTCGCCAAAAACAAGAAGCACGACATTGACGCCATGGTCGATGAGATTTTGGTTGCGGATTTTAGCCGAAGCAAAGAATCGCGAAGCGCGGCCATGGAGCGGCTTTCCGAAGCTGTGGAGCGCGCGCTACAAGAGAGCGACGGTCTTGTAAAAATCGAGGACAGCGCGGCCGAGCGGCTCGTGTCAGCCAAGTTTATGTGTCCGTACGACGGGTTCTCGTTTCCCGAAATCGAGCCGCGGCTCTTTTCTTTTAACTCGCCGTATGGCGCGTGCCCGGCGTGCAACGGCCTCGGCACCAGGCATTTTTTCTCCGACGAGCCGTGCGAGAGCTGTCACGGAGCGCGCCTCAGGCCCGAGGCGCTCAATGTTTTCCTTGAAAACAGCGAGAAGATTCAAGATTCAGGATTCAAGAATCAAGATAAAGCGCGAACCCACATCAACATCGTCGAGGCAACGGATTTTTCTATTGCCGAGGCGTACGAATTTTTTACGACGCTCAAGCTTTCGAAAAAAGAAGAGGAAATTTCCAAAACGGTAGTGCGCGAGATTGCCTCGCGCTTGAAATTTATGCTCGATGTCGGCCTCGAATATCTTTCGCTCGATAGGCGCGCTAATACGCTCTCTGGAGGAGAGGCGCAGCGCATCCGGCTCGCTTCGCAGTTGGGGAGCGGCTTGGTCGGCGCGTTGTATGTGCTTGACGAACCGACTATCGGGCTCCATAGCCGCGACAACGAGCGCCTCATCAAGACGCTGACGCGCCTGCGCGATCTCGGCAACACCATCATCGTGGTCGAGCACGACGAAGACACCATTTATTCGAGCGATTACCTTGTCGATATCGGTCCGGGCGCCGGGGTCCATGGCGGCGCGGTAGTGGCCGAAGGCTGGCTCGACAAGTTGCTCACCGCCAAGAAAAACGATACCGGCTCGGTAACGCTCTCGTACTTGCGCGGCGAAAAAATGATTCCCGTGCCCCTCGAGCGGCGCGATAAAGACAAAGGCGCTATCAAAATAAAAGGCGGCCGCGCGTTCAATATCGACAACCTCTCCGCCGAGGTGCCGCTCGGGAGGCTTGTCGTCATTACCGGCGTCTCGGGTTCGGGCAAGTCGAGCTTTCTGTATGAAATTTTGTACGAAAACTTGAAAGCGCGATTCGACAAGCGCTATCGCACGAGTAAGGTGCTCAACGCCGCGTCGGTAGAAGGCCTCGAGAATCTCTCGCGCGCCATTCTCATCGATCAGTCGGCGATAGGCCGAACGCCGCGCAGCAACCCGGCGACCTACACCGGCGCGTTCACGTTTATTCGCGACCTTTTTGCCGCGACCAACGAAGCCCGCGCGCGCGGTTGGAAGGCGTCGCGATTTTCGTTCAACGTGCCGCAAGCGCGCGGCGGCGGGCGTTGCGAAGCGTGCGAGGGGAACGGCGTGGTCGCCGTCGAAATGTCGTTTTTGCCGACCGTGTTTGTTACCTGCGATATTTGCGGCGGCAAACGATTCATGAAAGAGACGCTCGAAGTAAAGTACAAAAAGAAAAGCATCTACGATGTTTTAAAAATGACGGTCGAGGAGGCGCTTGAGTTTTTCAACGATATTCCGCAGATTTACGACCGCTTGCGCACGCTCGACGAAGTCGGCCTCGGCTACCTCGAAATCGGCCAGAGCGCGACAACGCTTAGTGGCGGCGAGGCACAACGGGTCAAAATTTCGGCCGAGCTCTACCGTCCGCACCTCCAAAAAACCATTTATCTTCTCGACGAGCCGACGGTGGGGCTCCATTACGAAGATGTCGCCAAGCTTATCGACATTCTCAATCGCCTTGTGTCGGCCGGCAACACGGTGGTGCTCATCGAGCACAACATGGATGTTATCAAAAGCGCCGACTACCTCCTCGACTTCGGGCCCGAGGGCGGCGACGACGGCGGCAAACTTATCGCCAAAGGAACTCCCGAAGAGGTGGCGAACAACCCGAAAAGCTACACCGGCAAATATCTGAAAAAAGTTTTGAAAGGGAAGTAATTTTGAATATTTTACGAGTCAATTATTGATGCGCCTCCCAAAAGTATCAGACCGCGGCGGCGCATCGGGCTTTCGCAAAATGTCGATACGAATTCCAAAAAGAGCGCCGGTATCCATATAACGCCGAGGCCGAATGGGAATCGCCATGCGAGGTAGGACGCGGCAGGATAGGAGATGAACGAAATAGCGGCGGCGCCAGTTCCAGCGGCAGACCGTCTTACCTCCGTCTCGTCCCGGGCGGCTCAGATGAACGCTGAGCCGCCTTTCTTTTAGAAATCTTTGCCGTTTACGGGTGTGAGGGTGAGCGATTTTGTATCGACACCGTAAAGGCAACGCACATTAATCGCCACCATGGGCGTGCCGTCGCGTTTCTCTCCGCGGGCAAACGATTGTACACCGCACGTTTTGCAAAAGAGATGCGCGATGCGCTTTTGGTTGAAGCGGTATTCGGTAAGATTCTCCTCGCCCATAATGAGGCGAAATTGCTCGGGCGGCACAAAGGTAAGCAGAAGTCCTTTGGCGTAGCAGTGCGAACAATTGCACTCGATAACCTGCGCGAGGTCCGTCTCGATTTCGTACCGCACCACGCCGCAGTGACAATGGCCAGAATATTTTTGCATAGGGGAGGTATAACAAACGGCATTCACTTGCCCGTAATCGTTTCTTATTGTATCGTTTTGTCCAGACTACAGCAAGGTAGCGCAATGCGCATCATTGGCATCAATGGGGTGTGGTGTTGGCAGAATCCGGTCTGGGATACACTACGTCCCGCGTTTCTCGAACGGTTCTCCGGAGCTACGTTCATCATTGAAGGAGATTTCGATCTCTGGCCGCACGAACTAACTCGCATGCGTCGATTTATCGCCGGCCTGTGCGAGAAATATGACGACGGGACTCCCGCGTTGCTCGTTGGCCATAGCATGGGAGGTATCTTCGCTCTTGCGGTTGCCGCACAACTGCGCCGAACCAAAGTGCTCGGCATAACCACTATCTTCTCGCCGCACCGTTTCCCGTTCGTCCTCTTTGCGCCTTTGCTCGGCGCGGGATACCATTGATGTGCCTCTGGTTACATTTGGAGCCACGAGGGATACATTGGTGTGGAGGGGGACAAAGCATCGAAATTCGCTTCAACATTTCGAGCTTAACTGCGATCACTTCTGGCAGCTCGCGAACGACCGAAAGTTGGCAGACACTATAGCCGGAGTGACGAGTCGATATATTTTGGTAGAGACTTGAGCGCGGAACCTTCCGCCTCAGGTCTTTTCTTTTGCCGAAAAGCGTTTTTTGCGGTACAGTGGTTGCGTTCTCCAAAAATGCGTCGGTGGCAGAGTGGTCAATTGCAATTGGCTGTAAACCAATCGCCCTTGCGGCTACGGAGGTTCGAATCCTCCCCGGCGCACATTGTTAAAAAGTCGGCATTTTGAGGTGTTTTTGCAAGCACATCGTAAGGACTTTTGAATTGGAAATTAACGATATTTTGGTCTTTGATCTCTGCGTTCGAAAGTAGTTCTCCGAGAGTATGACGCTTTTCTTCTTCTGGAAGATGCAAATACCCATTCGCGGCTTTATTTCCATCTAAAAACACTTCTTTTACCCGTTCGAAAGTGATTTCCGACACATGGCTTTGAGGGCGGGTACGGGCAAGCTGATTTTCTAGTTCCACCCGCTTGTTGGCTAGAGCTTTCATTTTTTCCTCGTATAGCTCACGTCTAAGCAGCCTAGAAGCGAGAGCATCGGTAAGTAATGATTCTGACTCATTTAGGCCCTCAAGCTCTTTCTGGATGGTCTCACGGGTGTTAGATGTGTATTGGGATTCGGGATTTGATTTGAGCCGTTCAAGGTAGGCTTGACCCGATAGCTCTATAAGCTCCGCATCAAAGTTAAGCTTTGAAAATAACTGAGAAAGCAGCACATCAACTTTTTCGCTTCGTAAATAGCGGCGATGTTCTTTGCACTCGCCCTTGCCATTGGTGCAGTAGTAATACTTGTAGCCTTTCTTGGTATCAGCGGTAATCATGCATCCGCAATTGCCGCAGGTCAGAAATCCTCTAGCCGAGTAAAAATGCTTTTCCGGCTTGGCATGATGGCGACCATGCAAAACATCTTGCACCCGATCAAAAAGCGACGTTGATACAATGGCCTCATAATTTCCTTCGTAGAGTTTTCCTTGTCGATGCATTAAGCCCATATAGAACTTATTGCCGTTATTCGGAAATCGTGACGAATGGAGCACGAGTTCGCGGCGGACATTTCATACTCGTGAGCAAGCAGATAGTTTACTTTCAACACTAAATATTAGAGCTAATGGCCATTTCAGCAGTCTGAAATGGTCTTTTTGTGTTAGTCTGCAAAGATATTTCGGTAATTAACTACGAGCATGTGTAAAAAAATGCCCAAAATGCCGCAATCGCAGCGTCAAAAA
>JBOHOA010000003.1:0-8008 GCA_050730975.1 Minisyncoccia bacterium | reverse complement strand
GTGTATTGGTAGAGGCAATCCATAGCGAATAGGTTAAGAATAAGTGATAAGTATATCACGGCGGAACGAGCCGCAAAAAAACCCGCCGCGCGGAGAGAAAACGGCCGGTACTCAAAACGTTATTTCTATATGCTCCGGCCCGAAGCCGATGCCGATGATGTGCGCCGGAAGGCGTCGCAGCATCGGAAGCACGTTGAACAGTGTGAAAAACCACGGCATGCGCACGGCGCGCTTGCCGGAAATAAGCGGCGAGAGCAGCCGATCCTGCACGAACACCTGAATCTTCTGCATGCGGCGCACCGATCTCTCGCGGCGCGCTTGCACGCGCGCGAGCGTCTCCCCTGAGAGCGTGCCCTTGCGGAGTGCGGGAATGAGCACGTTGGCCGCGGCAACGGCATCGCCTATCGCGTAATTTATCCCGACGCCGCCCAAGGGCGACATCGCGTGCGCCGCGTCGCCCACGATAAGCGCGCCGTCCTTGACCCATTGTTGCGCGTGGTCGACCGAGGCCGAAAGCAATTTTACCTTGTCCCACGAATCGACTTCCGCAACCGCCGATTCCGGAATATGCGCGAGCGCGGCTATAGCTGTTCGGAACGCGTCGAGCCCTTCTAATTTGATGCGGTCGAAGCCGCCTTTTCTGATGACAAACGCGCACTGCCAATAGTCGTGCCGGTCGAGCATGACCAGAGCACCTCCCGCGGCCAGGTATCCTAGCGACTGCTTGTCGTCGGCGTCGCCGCGTCCGATGCGAAACCACAAGACGTCGATAGGCACGCCGAGCTCCTCGACTTCGAACGATCCTTTCTCGCGCACGGTAGAGTGCCGGCCGTCGGCGCCGACTACGAGCTCAGCGCGCAACTCGAACTCGCCTTGCGCATCTTTGGCCCTGAGACCAACGACAGTTTGCCCCTCACGCAGAAGATCGACGGCCTCGGTCTCCATCATGAGATGGAACGCCGGGAATGCACGCGCCTTGGCCGAAAGAAAATTCAAAAAATCCCACTGCGGAATGAAAGCGATGTAGGGCGTGCGCGCCCTGAGGCGCGAGAGGTCTGCGATGGTCGCCTCCCTGTCATTGGCACGAATGGTCATGCGCGTCATTTCGTTGTGCGGGAGTTTTAAAAACTCATCGAGCAATCCGAGCTCATGGAGGATCTCCATGGTCGAGGGGTGAATGGTGTCGCCGCGAAAGTCGCGAAAAAAATCCGGCCATTTCTCAAGGACCGTGCAGACAATGCCCGCGCGCGCGAGGAGATATCCGAGCATAACGCCCGCCGGCCCGCCGCCCGCAATGGCAACGCGTGCGTGCGTGATGCGCTCGTGCATAAAGAGAAGTATACCGCGCCTATTCGTAGCGCAGTGCGTCGATGGGGCTTTTACGCGCGGCCTGGCGCGCGGGATAGATGCCGAACACGATGCCGGCGAGGCACGATACGCCGATTCCGAGCCCGACCGCCGAGAGCGGAAACGCGAACGTCCAGCCGAGCGACGGATCGATGACATGGATGCCAAGATACACGAGGCCGACCACAACGACGCCAAACAAGATGCCCATGATGCCGCCCAATATAGTGAGCAGAACGGATTCGATAAGAAATTGCTGCAAGATGTCGCTGTCGGTGGCGCCAACCGCCTTGCGCAGACCGATTTCGCGCGTGCGCTCCGAGACGGATACGAGCATGATGTTCATGATGCCGATGCCTCCCACAATAAGTGAGATGCTGGCGATAGCCGCGAGAAAGAGCGTCAGCACCGAGGTTATCGTGCCGAGCACAGAGAGAATGTCGGCCTGCGTCTCTATCATAAAGTCGTCTTTGGACGGATCCGTGATGCCGTGATCCTGCTCAAGCACGAACTTGACGCGGGAGGTCACAAAACTGACATCGTAATCGGGCTTTGCCTCGAGAATAATGTTGTTGAAATACGTGATGCCGAGGAGATCCTTTTGCGCCACCGTAACGGGAACGATGACCACGTTGCCCTGGTCGACGCCGAACGCGCCGGTGCCGCTTTTTTGCAAGACGCCGATGACGCGCAGCGACACGCCGCCGAGCTCGAAGGTCTTGCCGACGGGATCCACATATTGCCCGAAAAGCGTAGCGGCAAGCGTGGGGCCGATGAGGGCCACGTGGTTGCCGGAGTCGACGTCGCTTTTCTGAAAATAGTAGCCGGAGCTAAGCGGCAGATTTTGCACGGAAAAAAGATCCGCGGTCGCGCCCTCGTAGGTGATGGTTTTGTCGGCGCTGCCGTACACGGCTGCGGCCTGGCCGCTTACCGTGGGCGCGACCGCGAGGATGGATGGTTCGCGCTGTAGCGCATTAACGTCGTTTTGCCGCAGATTGGTCATGCCGAGACCTTGCGGCGATGTCGAGAACCCGCTGCCCGAGGGTGCGCCCGGAACCACAACGATGAGGTTAGAGCCGACGCCCTCAACCTGCCCCAAGATGAGATTCTGCGCCGACTGCCCCACAGACATGAGAATAATAACGGAGCCGACGCCGATGACGATGCCGAGCATCGTGAGCACGGAGCGCATTTTGCCGTGCGATAAGCTGCGGGTCGCGGTTTTGAAGGCGTCGTTGATGCGCATAGGATTATTTGAGAGGCGAACCGACATCGCGACGCGCGGTTATAGGTCGGTCGCTCTCGAGGAGACCATCTTTTACGGTAATAATGCGGTCGGCGAATTCGGCGGTCTGCGTCTCGTGCGTGACGAGGATCACGGTGCGGCCACGCGCGTGGAGTGACGCGAATATGTCCATTATTTGCAAACCGCTTGCCGAATCGAGATTGCCGGTCGGCTCGTCCGCGAATATGACGCTCGGATCGTTTACGAGCGCGCGGGCGATGGCCACGCGCTGCTTCTGGCCGCCCGAGAGCCGCGCGGCCTCGGTGTGCATTTTTTCCGCGAGCCCGGCGCTTTCAATCGCCGCTTCGATGAGCGCACGGCGCTTGCCGCTCGCACCATCGGTGTAAAGAAGCGGCAGCTCGACGTTCTCGTACACGGAAAGCCGCGAGAGCAAATTGAACGACTGGAACACAAATCCCATTTCTTTGTTACGCGCGTGCGCGAGCTCGCGGTCGGACATTTGCTCCATCTCTTTGCCCTGGAACACGTACGTGCCGCCGGTCGGCCGGTCGAGAAAACTCAAGATTTGAACCAGCGTCGATTTGCCGGAACCCGACGGCCCCATGATGGAGACGAACTCACCGCTATCAATCGAAAAGGTGACGCCGCGCAGAGCCTGAGTCGGCGTATCTTCTTCGACGTATTCTTTTTTTAGATCGCGAACGTCTATCATGGCGTCTTGAGGCCGACGGAGATGACCTGCTCGCCCTCGGTTACGCCGGAGAGCACCTGCACGTTGCCGTTTTCGTCGGTGATGCCGAGTGTTACCGGCGTGGTCGTCGTGGTACCGTTTTTGAGCAGCGTTTCGACGAATAGGCCCTGGTCGTTTTGGAGAATCGCATACTGCGGCAAGATGAGCGCATCCCCCACACTTTTCGTTTCTATGTCGGCGGTTGCCGAGAGTCCGCTCTTAAAGCGCGAATCCGGCGTATCGAACGAAAGCTTCACGAGATAACTCACGACGCCGCCGGAATTGGTCTCGGCCGGCGCAATATAAAAGACGTGCGCCGGAAACGTCTCTCCCGGAAACGCATCGAGCGTAACCGTGGCCGTGTCGCCCATGGCGAGCTTCCCCACATCGGTGTCGGAAACGCCGGTATCGACCTCGAATCCACCCGTGCCAATGATGGCAACGAGCGGCGTACCGGCCGCGGCGCTCTGCCCCACCTTGGCATCCATTTGTGTGAGGGTGCCGCTTATGGGCGCCACGAGCTCGGCGTTCTGCAAACTCGCTTCGGCGCTTGCAACTCCGGCTTCGGCCTGCTCAACTTGCGCCTCCTGCGCGGCAATGGCCTCAGGCGTCGAGCCGGCCGCTTTCACCGAAAGATCGCCCGCGGCGCTCGCGAGCGAAGCGGTCGCATTGGCGACACTCGTGCGCGCTCCCGACACATCCGCCTGATAACTCGAAATCTCCGTTCCGGACACGCCGGAGATAATAGCAACGTTTCCAAGCACGGTCGTGAGATCGCTTAAGAATGTGGCAACTTTGGCGAGATGTGCTGCCGACGCGTTCGCCTCGGCAACGAGTTCGGCGGGAGATTCCGCGGCACTCACGTCGGAGAGTTCGCTTTTCCACTGCGAAAGCGCCTGCTCCACCTGCACGCGCTCCTGAAGCACCTGTCCGGCGAACGTCGAGGTGGACGTCTGAAATTCAAACGACGGCGTTTGCGTACGCGGGTTCAAAATATATTCGTCGGCAGTCGTGTGCACGGCATTGTCGGACGCGACATACGCCGCGTTCAATTGCGCGATGAGCGCCGACTCCGATTGCGAGAGCTCCTGCGGCTGCGTGCCCGCCTGCAGATTCGCAAGATTTGCTTTCTGCTGATCGACTGTCGCCTCGGCCTCAACGAGCGTCGCCTGAAGCGAGGCGGTATCGAGCTCGGCAATGACGTCGCCGGCTTTTACAGTGTCGCCCAGTTGGTAATTCACGCGCGCAATGGTGCCGCCGCTCTGAAATCCGAGCGAAACACTGCTGATGGGTTCGGTGTTGCCGGTCGCCGAAACGGTCTCGGTGATGGGTCCGCGCGTGACGCTAACGAATTGATAGGTTGGTCCGCCGCGATGCGTGAACACCCACCCGAGAATAATGACGATGAGCAGCACTATCGCCCATACCCATTTTCTTTTGGCGAGCGCTCGAATGCGTACAAACATAGATTGCATAATAACTTGATAGTAACAGAATAAATCTTAATGCCCCGCGCTTGTCGCGAGCGCCGGCTCGGCTGCAACGCTCATGCGGTTGGGAAGCCGGAGCGAAAGCAGGAACCCGATGGCGACGAATATGATGCCGTAGAGAAGCGTTGACCGACTCGCCCTCGCGCTCGACTCTTTGGCAATGGTCGACACGGCGCCCGCCACATCGGGCTGAATACCCGGCACGTTTGCGACACTCGCGGCGCTTCCGAATTCTATAGCCGAGCTCTGCGCCGCGACCGCCTGCTCTATGCCCGGTTTTGCGGCGTCCGGAATGGTGCTGCTCCCCGCAATGCCTGCCGCAAGGTTGCTAGAGAGCGAACCGAGCAAAATCGCGCCGAGAATTGCCGAGCCGAGAGACGATCCGAGCTGCCGGAGCGTGCCGTTGACTCCCGACGCCTCGCCCGCTTGTTTTACCGAAACGGCGGAGAGTGTAAGGTTACTCGCCTGCGACATGATAAGTCCCATGCCGATGCCGAAGAGCACAAACCCGGGCACGAGCGCCCATGCGCCATTGTCGAGGCCGATGCCCGCGCTCAAGACCCACAACCCCAATCCGTCGATCACGAGTCCGGCCTGTATGAGGCGCTTCGGCGTTATAAATTTGCCGACGTACGCGCTGCCTATCGAAACGACAAGTAGCGTGAGCGACATAGGAAGCATCGCGATGCCGGTCGCGACCGCCGAGAGTCCGAGTGAACTTTGGAAGAAAACTGGGAGCGCAAAGCTCACGCCCGCCTGCCCGAGCGCGAGAATGGCGACGATGGATGCGCCGCGCACGAACACGTTGTTTTTAAAAAGAGCAAGCGAGACGAGCGGCGTTTTGCGATGGCGCTCGCGCCGGCGCTGCCAAAGTGCAAAGAGTCCGAGCGTAATGAGACCGAGCGCTATCGCGGGCGCGACTATAGAAGCGCTCCCGAGAAACGCAAAGGATATTGGTCCTATTGCAAACGCCTGCTTCGCGAATATCCAGCCGTACGTCGACGATTCGATGACGCCGAAGACAACAAGAAACATCCCGAGCGAAGAGAGCACGATGCCGAGAAAATCGAGCTCAGGCTTCTCGGCCGTGTCGCGCGCCTCTTTGATGAAAATGGAGCCAAGGATGACGACCGCCGCTACCACAAGATTAATGCGGAACGCCCAACGCCACGAATAGTAGGTCGTGAGAAATCCGCCGAACACGGGCCCAAGCGCGGCGCCTGCCGCCGCAATACCGCCCCAGATGCCGAAGCCGATTTGCCGGTCGCGGCCGTGGTAGTTCGAAACCAGGAGCGACGCAGTTGCCGGCATCATGAGCGCGGCGCCGAAGCCTTCGACAATCGCCTCGCCCATGATCATCATGCCGACCGAGGTCGAGATAGAGGTAATAAACGAACCGAGCGCAAAGACGCCGGCGCCGAGCATGAACATACGCTTGCGGCCGAAGAGATCGCCGAGCCGGCCGCCGGTAATCGTGAACGCAGCCAAGACAAGAGAATAGGCAGTGATGACCCACTGAATACTTTGGATATTAGTGTGGAGGTCGTCGATAATTGCGCGCAGCGAAACGTTGAGAATCGTCGTGTCGAGAATGATAATGAGCAGCGCGAAAGACAAGACGACCATGGGCGTCCATTTGATAATGAGGTTTTTTGGCGAGTTCTGCGACATAAAATTATGCATGAATGTGAGGAGGAAGCGCGGCGGCAATTTTTTTGTTGAGGGCAACGTACTCGGCGAGCTCTTCGTCGCTAAGACAGCTGAAGAGACGCGCGAGCCGGACCGACATTTCTTTTTTTATTACGGATAGATGGCGGACCGTGCGCGGACTTAACCGCAACTCGACCGCCCGGCGGTCGCGACGGCTTTCTTGCCGCTTGATGTAGCCTTCTTTTACCAAGGCATCGAGGAGCTGTGTCGCCGCGCTCGACGACACCCGGAGCGCGAGAGCGATATCCTTGACGCTTGCGCGCTCGCGATGGGAAAGCAGGGCCAGCGCCGACCACTGCGAGGCGGTAATGGCGTGTGCGCGGCGCGGGAGCGTAGGCGCCCCGAGCTCGCGCCTGATAGCGCTCAAATCTGCCATAAGCTTTTCAATTTGCGCCGCGCGGCTTACAGGTTTAGGTAAGTTCCTAACCATGTAAGTATCTTACACAAATTTTTCATTGCGATCAAGAGACGCACACGTCCTTCGCCCTTTTCTCACTTCCCCATACAAAAATGGCCCGCCGAGACGGCGGGCGCATGTTTGTATATGTGGAAGTGGAGGGAATCGAACCCTCGTGCAACGGAGGTTTTGCCGGCAGATCTACGAAAGGTAGTTTGTTTTAATCGTCTTTGGCATCATTCGTTTGAAACAAACAAAATCAAATGATGCCGCAGCTTCGTTTTCTCGACAAACTATCGAAGCGGATAGCCTGTCAAAGCTCGATAGTATGACACCTCGGCGCTCTCACGAGCGTTGAGCGCGAGGCGTCGGACGGCTAGTCGCTTAGGCGACCGCAAGCCCGAGTCCATTCGCCGAAAAGTACGGCGAGGCAACTGATTTGGCAGTTATTGGTTTGCGATTTTTTAAGAAGGTTCGCACTTCTCTTTCGCATGACGGCAAGCACTCTATTGTCTAGGCCAATCACTCCCGATCAATTAGCTTCTGGCAAAAGAACCGAACTGATCGAGAGGGCCTAGCGGTTTTTCAACGTTCTTTGAATTTCGCGTTCGACGGCGCGGCGCCTGAGCACTTCGCGCTTGTCGAATTTTTTACGTCCTCGCGCTACCGCGATGCCGAGCTTCAGATGCCTACCTTTAGTATATATCGAAAGCGGCACGATTGTCAAGCCCTTTTGTGCCTCGGAGGCCGCAAGCACGCGCGATTCTTTGCGCGTGAGCA
The DNA here is from genome assembly GCA_050730975.1 of Minisyncoccia bacterium. Taxonomy (GTDB): domain Bacteria; phylum Patescibacteriota; class Minisyncoccia; order Phycocordibacterales; family SBAW01; genus JAKALC01. The sequence goes on along the minus strand of JBOHOA010000003.1, from coordinate 308 downwards.
AAAGCCGCCGCGTGCGGTCGGGCTCATACCAATCTGGAGTGTTGGCGACTTGGTAAGGCGGAATATGCATGCCGATAACGTACGCCTCGCCGTTGCGCACGACGACGTGCGCGCCGTCGAGCTTGCCCTGCCCCGCGCGCAGCGACTTAACCTCAAAGCCGAGCAATTCCAAACCCGCCTCGAATGGTTCGAGGATCTCAAAGTTGAGCCGCGCTTTTTTGTTTTCGACCAGGTTGGCCATATTCCTATCGTAGCATCGAAACTATGTATCCAGCTCAACACCTTGGAATCACTCTAGCATCTCCTGA
>JBOHOA010000002.1:0-1552 GCA_050730975.1 Minisyncoccia bacterium | reverse complement strand
GTTTGTTGGCAGCGGCAGAGGTGGCTCATTATGAGTTGCAAGTCGAGGCGTTGAGCGCGGGTGAATATGCGGCGAAAGTGGATGAATGTGATATTGTGCTGATTGCGCCACAAATTCGCCATTTACGTAAAAGTATTGAGAAGCTGGCACATTCGGTAGGAAAGCTTGTGGCATTGATTGAGCCATTTCATTATGCAACGATGAATGGGCAAGCTGTATTAGAGCAGGTAATGCTTCTCATATGTAGCACGCAGGAAGGGAAAAAGGATATATGAGCGGGATAATTGAGCGGAGCGCTGCTTGGTTTGAGCGGTATCTCGTGCCTCCGCTCGGTGTGCTGGCCAGCAATGTCTATTTGCAGGCGATACGCGACGCCTTTATTCTTTTTACCTTGCCGCTGATCCTGGCTGGGAGTCTGTTTTTGATCGTCGCCAATCCGCCAATCGCGGCGTTGACCAACTGGATTGCACCCTATGAAAACGCCATTTTGGTCCCGTTTCAACTCTCGTTTGGATTGATGGCGCTGTTCCTGGCCTTTGGCGTTGCCTATAGCTTAGCGCAATATCGGCGTACGGAGCCAGTGCAACCAGGCTTGCTGGCCATCGTGCTCTTCCTGATTGCCACGGTTCCAGTGACCGATTTGACGAAGCTGACCCTGGGTGATCTGCTCCCTTACTTGGGTGGCCAGGGGCTACTGGTGGCTATTCTCGTAGGGATACTCTCAACTGAGGTCATGCGTCTGTTCCGCAACTCGCGTTTTACGATCAAACTACCTAAAACTGTCCCAGCCAATGTCACACGGGCCTTTGAAGCACTGGTTCCAGCAGTAGTTCTGATCACGTCTGTCTGGCTGCTGGAATGGTTTATTAGTCGTTCTACCTTTATCGATCCTATGACGGGTAAACTGACCCAGGACACTGTGCCGATTTTGCTCATGCGGGTGTTTGAGCCGCTCGTTCTGGCGCAGAATAGTTATCCGGCGGCGCTGGCGGAGATCGTGCTCATGATGATGCTCTGGTCGGTGGGTATACATGGGATGAACGTGGTGCTGGCGATTGCTCTGCCATTCTGGTTGAGCACCATCTCAGCGAATGCAGCCAATCCGGCCACCGCCCATGGCATTGTCACGGAGCCATTCTTCCATATCTTCACGCACTTGGGGGGATCGGGCGCGACCTGGCCACTGGTGATTTACATGTTGCGTTCGCGCTCGTCGCAACTGCGCACAGTGGGAAAAGTGGCGCTGGGTCCGGCCATCTTTAACATTAACGAGCCAGTCACATTTGGGGTACCGATGGCCCTCAATCCGCTGATGATGATCCCCTTTATTCTCGTGCCAGTGGTCATTGTCACCGTGAACTATCTCGCCTTTTCCCTGGGCTTGGTTCACGTGCCAGTCGTGATGCAGCCGTTTACCGTGCCAGTCGTGATCAGCGGGTTTATCGCAACAGGAGGAGATCTCAGAGGAAGTCTGCTCCAATTGGTGAATCTCGTCATCTCGGCCCTTCTCTATTATCCGTTTTTCAAAGCCTGGGACCGTATTCTCGTCGCT
>JBOHOA010000001.1:0-7700 GCA_050730975.1 Minisyncoccia bacterium | reverse complement strand
GTATGGAATTGGTATCGATGTTCTCGTCCTTGCCGCATTCGCCGCCGTGTTCGTCGGCCTCGGCTCATATTTCTTCTCAAAAATCCAAATATAACCAATTTTACAAAGTACAAAGGACCGTCCTCTGTAACTGTAAATTACAAAGGACGGTCCTTTGTAAATGCTTTGCACCCGGCGCGGCATCTTGTCCGTATACATTACTGATTAACCATCGCTGCTTTTAGTATGAAAAAATCATATATCGTCGGAATCGTTGTCATTATTATCGTCGGCGCGGGAGCTTATTTTCTCGGCATGAGCGCGGGCAAAGCGTCGGCCGCATCGACCGCTGGCGCGCAATTTGCGCAGTTCGCCGCGCGCGGCGGAGCGGCTTCCGGCAAAGTGGTATTTGGCGGCCGCGCGGGCGCCGCGGGCGGGGGCACGCTCGGACAAATCGTTTCGGTGAGCGACAACAATATGGTGATTGAGGTCGGCAGCAGCACTCAAATCGTGCTCCTCACACCCTCAACCTCCATTCAAAAAACCGTGAGCGGATCGCAAAGCGACCTTGGCGCCGGCGAGACGGTTACCGTTGCCGGCACGTCCAATTCCGACGGCTCCGTTACCGCCGACTCGGTGCAGATTCGCCCCGCGGCATCGTCGGGCAGTTCAGGTAGTGCAGGCGCTTCAACTGGCGGTCAAAACATGCGCAGCGCGCCCATGATGCCGGTCAATAAATAAAGGGTATTACCCCGAGCAAAGCTCTGGATTCACAAGGACTCGCTTTGCTCGCCTTGTGACCCCGCCGCATACGCGGCGGGGTACCGTATATTTACGTCTCGCTGCAGAAAAGAAAGTCGCTCACTTTTTTCTCTCACTTCGCTAGCAAATAAATACAGAGTTCGGGACTTTGCGTAACCTAAAGACGCCGACGACGAGGATAGAGCACGACCACTTCGAAAGCGATAAACGCACTCGCAAGGCCTATTGCGGCGCCGGCCAAAATATCGACCGTATGGTGCACGTGGGCCAGCACGCGCGCTGCGCCTATAGCCGCGGCCATGAGCCAAAAAACGATACTCACGCGCGGACTGCGCATCATGACGAGCGCGGCGAGCGTGCCGCCGAGGAGCAGGTGATCGGACGGAAAACCGTTGTCCGCCACGTGCGCGATGAGCGGCGTGATGCCGCTCTCAACAAACGGCCGCGGATCGTACCATATAAATGAGGCGGCCTTGCCAAGAAGATATGCGAGTGGCAAGGCGATAACGGTCATAATGAGAAACCGCCAGCGCACCCGCGCGCGCAACGCGAGGACGAACCCCGCGAATGCTAGCAGTTCTATATATATAAGGTATTTCCCACAGAAGATGATGACGGCGTCGAGCATCAAACAACTATACTACCCCATTTCATGCACGAAAAGGTGCCGACACAAAGTTTGTCTGGCATGATATATACTATTCTGTCTCGCTTCGAAACGCTCTTACGTATGACTATATTTACACTGGCACAAATATTGGCCATTATCAAAACCTACGGGTACCTATGCGTACTGCTCATCTCTATTCCTGAAGGCCCAATTGTGGGTGTTTTGGGTGGTTTTTTAGCTGAGTTTGGAGATCTGAATATATATTTGCTCTTTTTGGCACTTCTTCTCGGCGACATAGTTGGCGACACTCTCTATTATGTGCTCGGCAAATGGAGCAGGAGCAGTACCACAGCGCGTAGAATTATTGCGTTTCTCGGCGTTACCAATGAACATGTTACGCGGCTCGAAAAGTTATTTGCCGCTCATGACCGTACGATTTTGCTCATCGGAAAATTGCACCCATTGGGTTCTCTGACACTGATGGCCGCAGGATTGGTAGAAATGCCATTTTTACGGTTCATAGCATATAACATTCTCGGTACGATACCGAAGGTTGTTTTTTTTGAAGTCATAGGGTATTACTTTGGGTACGGATACAATTCGATAAATTCGTACCTCGGCTATACCGGTATTCTTATCGTTGTAGGTACTGCCGTGGTTTTCGGCGGATTCTGGATTCTGCGCCGCAAACTTGGGGAGAAATATCGTTTTTGACGACATGAAAACCATCGCCCTTGTTACCGACGCTTGGCATCCTCAAATAAACGGTGTTGTTCGGGTATTCGATAACATCATTCCGCATCTAGAGGCACATGGGTACCGGATAGAAATAATTCATCCGGGATTATTTTCGACGCTGCCGCTTCCTACCTATCCCGAGATCAAGCTGGCTATTTTGCCTGCACGAAAAACGTCCCGCCTGCTCAGCGACATCGCGCCCGATGCCATTCATATCGCAACTGAAGGGCCGCTTGGTTGGGCAGCCCGTCGATTCTGCAGCCGCGCCGCCATGCCTTTTACGACCTCGTATCATACGCAACTGCATGAATACGCAGCGCTTCGCGCCCGCCCGCTCGCGCAGCTCGTTCATCGGTTGGTACGACAGTTCCACCACGCGTCCGCTGCGGTCATGGCAGGTTCGCCGGGCCTTAGAGAGCATTTGCACAATCGTAAATTCCAAAACCTGACTCTTTGGCCGCTCGGCGTCGACACGACGCGGTTCGTCCCGCGCACTTCGGAAGCAACGCTATACCCACGTCCTGTTTTTGGATACGTGGGTAGAATCGCGGTCGAAAAAAACGTAGAAGAATTTTTACAACTTTATTTACCGGGCACCAAGCTCGTCATCGGCGACGGACCCGATCGCCCGCGGCTCCAAAGGCGCTACAACAACGAAGCGATTTTTGTGGGATACAAAATGGGTGACGCGTTAGTGGAGACGTTGCAGAATGTCGACGTGCTCGTGTTTCCGTCGCGTACCGATACGTTCGGACTGGTGCTGCTCGAAGCCATGGCGTGCGGTATTCCGGTGGCTGCGCACGACGTGCTGGGACCGCGCGACATCGTTACGCAGGGAGTCGATGGTTTCTTAGACGATGATCTCGCGAGGGCGGCACAGTGCTGCCTTACTCTTTCTGGCGCCGCGTGCCGCGCCACCGCTGAACGCTATTCACGGGAACGTTCGGCCGAGGCCTTTTTGCGCAATCTGCGCTTTTCGGATCGATTGAAAGAAATAAAGTAATGATGTTGCCGCACGATTTTCCAGAACGAGGCGACTTTGCGTATTTCGCCGAGCATCTTTAGCTCCGCGAGCTGGCCGTGCCAGCGCGAGTTCATTTTTTCGGCTTTGCGAGCGTGCGCGACGCCGTGCCACTTAATAATACGCGTTCGGAGTTTTTCTTCGCGAATGCATTCATTCATAAAAAATTCCAAGCCAAACCCAGGAAGCAATTTATATTCATCGATATAGCGAAGAATAAAATCTCGGGAAACCGCCCGATCTCCTGAAACAAAATCTATTCCCATAAGTTTATATACCAAAAGAGAATTGCTGCGTAGGCTTATACAAACGTCAACCTTGCCGTCGAATACTGGTTCGAGCAAAAGCGTTATATCTTTATTTTGAAGACCGATCAAATCCGCATCAAGAAGAAGGAGTATCGGATGTCGCGCGGCGGTAACGCCCTCTACAAACGCATTGGATTTTCCCTTATTAGGGGTATATGAAATGAGTCGTACGTTTGGGTATTGCTTCACCGTGTCGCCGGTTCCGTCTGTCGATCCATCGTCGACCACGATTACCTCCGAGATGAGAGGGTGTTTTGAAACGATATTGAGCACCGCACCGATGCGGGGTGCTTCGTTATAAGCGCAGATGACGCAAGAGACGTTCATTGTCAAAAAAGTATACGCGCTTCAGGTTCGGCCGTCTACGATGCCAAAATAGTCCCTCTGTCAAATTAAACCACTGTGCGCTGAAGCGCACAGAATTCGTTTACGGGCTGAAGCCCTGAGTTACGGCTTTTCGACGCGGAAGGGGTCTTCGGGATCCTCGTGGTTCTCAAAATGATGCTTGATGTATTCAGCGATCATTTCAGTGGTGACATTGCCGCTTGATACACAAAAGTACCCTCGTGCCCATAGGTGCTGGCCCCAGTAGCGTTTCTTCAGTTCAGGAAACTCCAGTTGTAGAAGACGGGAGGACTTTCCCTTCAGCTGGCGCATGAGCGTGCTTACCGATACGGAAGGATCGAGCGAGACGAGCATGTGCACATGGTCGGGACTTACCGAGCCGAAGAGTATTTCAGTCCGTTCTTCCCCGGCGATACGGCGCAGGAGATCACGAGTGCGGGTTCCAATGGCTCCATTAAGAACTTTGTATCGGTACTTCGTTACCCAGACCAAGTGGAGTTCGATACGGAAAGTGGTATGGGAGGATTTGCCGTACTCATTGCCCATGCAAAAAAGCGTATCACGCTGAAGCCTTCGCCTGTAAGGCGAGGGTTTTTACCCAACCCGGACAGGGATTATAAAAACCGTCCATATCGCCAGGCGAATATGGACGGCAGTAAATTGACGCAGATAATGGTATTAGCGGATGTGCCAATCCCATCGAAGCCAGTCTCCTTCGAGATGAGCGTCGCGGGGAAACGACAGTTTTGAGTCGAGATAGCACATAGAAGCGAAGCCTGCAAACGCACATGCTGCAATAATCACTGCCCACACCGGTTGATGGACGACGCATATCGGTATGAGCGCCGACGTAAGCCAGTAGAACACGATGCCGTAGATAAACGTGTGCCAAAGCTTGGATGGTGACAACTCCTGTGGCCACGTGTACTGTCCATTCTTGAGCGCACCGTATTCCGTGAGGATTGAAATTGCGAATCCAACGATCAACAGAAACGCCTGCCACCACCTCGAGGTGTACCAGCCATTGAGCCGCGGCGCGTCCTCAAGGATGACCACGACCATTGCCATAAAGACGGGAATGAAAATCGTATCATTCCACGCAAACGTCTTGTAGAGTTTGCGCTGCCAAAGGTGGCGGCCCTCGAGTGAAAATAGCAGAGATATAATCCCGAAATCGGCAACAATCATGCCGATCGCTGCGAACCACGGTCCATGATTATAGACCCAGTCCAACGCGGTGAAAGCACCGATTTTTTGGGATATAGGCACTTGAACCTCCTTTTATGTAGAGCGCCTATTTATTTTTAACAATTCAAGATATACTTGTCAAGGCTTGCTGCATTCTGCACGTTCGTAACGTGGGGTATAATAGCTTCATGGAAATAGGTGGAGTCTGGCAGTGTTGGAAAGCGCTGCTCGCGCGCTACCGGCGCGCGTGGGAGCAGCGCCAGTTCAGGATCTCGCTGCCGCTCTCGATACTTTTTTTTGCCGCGGCGATTGCCGCTAACACTCTGGCCGGTGTCTATGCCACCGACGTTGCGAGCAACTCGGTAACCGACATCATTCTTTCGAACATCCCGACATTCGACGTCGACGGCACCCTTGTGTGGGGCGTCCTCGTGTTCGTCTTCATCGTGCTCTTCTTACTTCTCGCGTATCCAGAACGCGCACCGTTTACCTTCATCGCCATCGCACTATTCTTCCTTATCCGCGCGGTGTTCGTATCGTTGACGCACATCGGCCCCTACCCGGACCACGCCGCGATCGATTCCCACAGCAAGCTTATTCTGCTGTTGTGGGGCGGCGGAGATGAATTTTTTTCTGGCCACACCGGCGCGCCGTTCATGCTCGCGCTCGTCTTTTGGCGCCACAAGTGGTGGCGGTATTTCTTTCTTGCGTCGTCGATATTTTTCGGCGTCATGGTGCTACTCGCACACTGGCACTACTCCATCGACGTCGCTTCCGCGTTTTTCATCACGTACGCGATCTATCACATCGCAATTACTTTTTTTCCGCGCGAGCGCGCGCTCTTCGAAGGAGATGCTCTTCCACCCACGGCGCAGTAAATGCGTCGCGATGTTGCATCAAAACTGTGCATAAGTCCGCTTTACAAATGCATTGAGCGAATTTTGCGCGCTATACTGGGAGCATGGATGTAGATTTACCGCACCGGCGGCGCGACGAGCGTCCGTGGGGAGGATTCGAGCAATTTACGGAGAACGAATCATCAACGGTAAAAATCATTTCGGTACGTCCGGATGAGATGTTCAGTTTGCAAACGCATGCCCACCGCGACGAGTTCTGGCGGATACTTTCCGGCAACGGCACCGTCACTGTAGGCGCGAATCGTGCCTCAGCCGAGGCGGGTGATGAATTTTGGATACCGCGGGGAGAACAGCATCGCGCACAAGGTGGCAGAGATGGGCCGTTGCAATTTCTCGAGATAGCGTTCGGCGATTTCGACGAAAGCGACATCGTGCGTCTCGAGGATAAATACGGTCGCGCCTAAAACGCGGGTATTAACGCCACCAAGGCGTAAATAAATTCCAAAAATTAATAAGACATATGAAACCGTAGTATGTGAGTTTTAGAGGTTTTAAATTTGTTTGTAGGTTTGGGGTTTGGATTTTATGTAAGTATGGAAGAACTCATCGCGGCAGCTGTTGTACTTTCCGGAGTTGCGCTTGGCAACTGGTGGCTTTTTTGGCTCGGCGTTGCCATCCTCATCATCCTCCTTATAAGCGGAATCGTGGCGGTCGCGCGCCATCGGCGAGTCGTTCCGGCTTTACGGTTCTTTCGATCGGGCGAAAATCCTATTCTCGGACCGATTCCCGGGCATTCTTGGGAGTCGGAGGCGGTATTTAATCCGGCGGCGCTGTATCTCGGCGGCCGCGTGCACCTCTTGTATCGTGCCCTGGGAGGAGACGGCGTGTCTCGCATCGGCTACGCATGGAGCGAGGATGGCATCCATTTTGATCGGTATCACGAACCGGTGTTTGTACCGGCAATCCTGCGCACACCGGTCAAATTCCGCAATCCGTTCGTCAAACCTCTAAGCTACGATAGAGATGCGTACGCGTCCGGCGGCGGCTGGGCCGGTGCAGAAGATCCCCGGGCGGTAACCGTAGACGACGTGATCTATATGTCGTTCGGCATGTTCGAATCATGGGAATCGATGCGCATGGCCCTCACCGCCATTAGCACCGAAGATTTCCTTTCGAAACGCTGGCGCTGGATGCCGCATTTCCATATTTCTCCAAAAAACGAGACGCACAAAAACTGGGTGCTTTTCCCCGAAAAAATCGGCGGCAAGTTTGCCGTTCTGCACGCGCTGACGCCAAAGATTTTAATCGAATATGTCGATTCGCTCGACGAGCTCGAGAAACGGCCAATTCGCAGTAATAACCATCGCGGTGGCCGTCCCGGCAAATGGGACGGCTTTGTGCGCGGCGCTTCGGCGCCCCCGCTCAAAACGCCGCAAGGTTGGCTTCTTTTTTATCACGGCATGAATCCCAAAGAGCCGCATATCGGCTACAAAGTCGGCGCAATGCTGCTTGACCTCGATGATCCGACTAAAATTCTATACCGTTCAAATTGCCCGATTCTCGAACCCACGGAATGGTACGAAAATGACTGGAAACCCGGGGTAGTGTATGCTTCCGGCGCGATTATCAAAGATAGCACGATATTCCTCTACTACGGCGGCGGCGACAAGACCGTATGCGTCGCAACCGCTCCCCTCGAGCAATTCCTGAGCGCCCTCACCCGCGGCGAGCATGCGGTTCTGACTCCGGCAAAGGTGTAGTAGCTGGAATCATCAAAAGCGATTTTTTTTACAAAAATCTCTGGATTAATCTTGGGATTATTTGTGCTTTATAATTCCTCACCCCGTTCCGACCTCAATCAACCACCCCGCGGCAAGCCGACGGGGTATGAC